>JAEMQG010000082.1 GCA_022758935.1 Candidatus Nitrosopumilus sp.
TGCATCAAAAAGTGGTGCTGCATCAACACCATCATTTATTATAATTGATCCAGTCGGAAATAGAATTTCAATTTCTGGAGCACAGCCATATTCTGTATTCCAAGAAACCATAGATGAAATACTTGCACGAACAAAAAAATAAATTTAAGAGTTTTGTTAAAGTTGGAACATTTTTCCCAGTACGATGTAGATATTATTTACGAAACTATTTGATGCTGACTCCCTTTAGAAATACAATGGATATTGATTTAACTATGATCTGATCGTAGAATTATGTTAGTGGTATTTTGATTAAATTCGTGGAAAACACGCTAAACTCTTTTCTTTTTTATTTTCTAAAAACTTTGGTTAGTACAAATTGAGAAGATAAATTAGATGGTGGCTAAAAAAAAGTTTGTTAATATCTATTTTCAAACAATTCTTGCCGTGATTCCAATCGTTGATTTATGGGCAGCTTATCGAATAGAAAAATTTCGTTTCTGGTGTGGAATTCTTGCAGGATTCTTATTGGGATTCTCAGTTGATGAAACTCTGAGGTATTCATATAATGTGATAGTTATCATGGTAATTGAAATACCAATCACAGCTTACCTGATGAGAAAATGGTCTAAAGAATGGAGCGCAAAATTTTCTTTTGCTACCTAAATATTAAAATCATAATCACAGGTATTGTTAATAACAACACTGATTTTGAAAATAATCAATCAGGAATACCTGATGTAACAGTAATGCAGAAACTTGGTTGTACTCCTCAAAGTTGGTCTCGATACAGGCCTTGTTTATTTTTTGTTTTGTTAAACCTTTTAAAAATTAATTAAATTAGTAACAAAAAAGGTAAGATGGCATTTACACCCAATGATTACCAACTACTACCAATAATTACCAATAGTATATATAACCCGATAACTAGACTTGAACATGAGTAAAACTCTAGATACAAAAGATGTCTTTGGTATGTACGAGCAAAACGTCAATAGCAGTTTTGCTACTATAAACCGAGAAATACCAAAATACCACCAATCCATTACCGACTTGCAACAACAATGCATCCAAACCTGTGAAAATACAATGAAATCTGTAATATCAATACAGAAAGAAATTGTAAACAAGGCAGGAATTAGTGCAAACATCCCTGATGTAGCACTAACTGCCATCAGAGAAACAAATGATGGAATCAACAAGGTGTATTCTGTACAAAACCAAATAGTTCAAACAGCTCTTGATGCAACAAAACAAAATATCAAGACACTTAACGACAATACCAAGGCATTTACAGATTTAAACAAAAACATAATCCAATCCTGGATAAGCGTATTTACACCAAGAAACAACTAGTGTACATATCGTTTTTCCTTTTTTCTAAATTCCCCACTCTATGATTTCCTGAAAACTTAAGTTAACAGAAAATTCAATTAAATCATTCTATGAAAATTTCAGAAATTACAAAATCACTAGAAAATATTATTTCAGGAGATATATTTTGGGACAAAGATACTCTACGTTATTATTCAGTAGATGCAAGCTCGTATCAGATTATTCCTAAGGTGGTAATAGTTCCAAAAAATGAAAAAGATGTAATTAATATAGTTAAAATTGCAAAAAAATACAAAATACCAGTTACTGCAAGAGGTGCAGGCACAGGATTGGTTGGAAATTCTTTAAACACTGGAATTATCTTAGATTTAAAATTTTTTGATTTAATAAAAATTGAAAATAATTATGTCACCGTAGGGTCAGGTACAACCAAAGGCAAACTAGATCAGACATTAAAAAAAATCGGCAAGTTTTTTCCACCCAATCCTTCTATTGGCCCATACTGTTGCATTGGGGGAATGATTGGCAATAACTCCTCTGGAAGTAAAAGTTTGAAATATGGAAGTGTCATTGATAATATTGAAAAAATTACTTTTATTGATGGCAATGGCCAGAAAACAACACTGCCAAAAAATAAAAAAATAGGCGCAAAAATTTTTAAATTAACAAAAAAGTTAGAGCTTGAAAAATTTCCCAAAGTCACAAAAAATTCTTCAGGATACAGGCTAGATTCAATTAATTCAATCAAAGACACACACAAAGCAATTGTCGGCTCTGAAGGAACTTTGGGAATAATTTTGTCAGCAAAGCTGAGAATTAAAGATATTCCAAAAAAGAGAGTGCTTTTTGTAATAGAATATTCCTCTGAAAATACTGCTGCGCAGAACTGTGCCGAAATTTTAACCACCTTACCATCCGCAGTAGAGTTTCTGGATAAAACAATCATGAAACACATCAATTACAAATTCAATAGAAAAACCAATTGCTTGCTTTTTGTGGAATATGATTCTGAAATGGAAAATATTCAAAAAAGACTGAAAAAAACAGCTACAGGAAATATTGCAAAAATCATCAAAAATGATTCAGAGATTCAACGGTGGTGGAAATTCAGAGATTCTTCATTGTATTATGGCCTAAAATCCATTAAAAATAAAACTCCTCATGTAATTGAGGATGCAACAGTTCCAGTCAAATATCTTCCAGAATTATTTTCAATAATTGATAAAATAAATCAAAAATTTCACACCAAGTCAGTCACATACGGACATGCAGGTAATGGAAATATCCACCTTCGATTAATCTCAAAAGGGAAAAAGATTAAGATCAAAGAGATTGCAGAAGAATATTTTGACAAAGTCATTAAACTTGGGGGAACCATCACTGGTGAGCATGGAGATGGATTGGCCAGATCAGAATATGTCAAAAAACAGTACGGTCAAGTAAATTATAGAATTTTTAAGGAATTAAAAAGTCAGTTTGATCCTGAGAATATATTAAATCCTGGGAAAATCATCTCTCACAAAAGTACCATAATAAAGAATCTAAAATTATGAGCATTTGAAGAGACAACTGTGATTATAGTGATATAATTTGTTCATATGCTCTTGTCATTACTTTTTGTTGCTAAATCCTTAAAATTATAAAAAATTTAGAGAATTATTGACATTTGTTCTAAAATGTAAATATATTCAAGACATGCTTTCTAAACATAGATGGAAATTAGATGTTCACGTTGTAATTGCCTTCCTTCAGAATGCAGAATCAGTGATACACCGTATGATTGTCCTAATTGTACTTGGACGCAATGCGATTGTTGGGTAGAAAATAATGGAGATACATAGTGTATTGAAATTAATCTCAATGAACTATGTAAAATTAGAAAAATAATGACAGCGCGGATAAAAATTAAATTCTAATCTCTTTTTGATTCAATTTCAGCAGTTACAACTAGGTTTTTTCTTTGTGTGTGCTTTAATCATGTGGCGAAGCATTCTTTCTGATTCTGAAAATTCCATGCCACATTCTCTACATTTAGTTTCTATGATGACTCTATCTTTGGTAAAGAATCTCATAAAGCCAATTTTTAATTTGACATTAAAAACGTTTATCAAAATTAAATTCTAACCTCCTTTCCTACAATTATAATATTTTGAGAATCATAATTTCATAGAGTTGTTGCATTTATCACACCTGCCAAAAACTTCACCATACTCACTTATCTCAGAGACCTCAAATTTTTGGTCAGTTTTACATTTTTCACAAAACTTGGTTTGCTTATCTCCTATTTTCATATCATTTCCTGACCTCTCTTTACAACCTCTTTTAATTGGATGAAATGTTTTTCTAATAGTTTTACGAAATAAAACCATGATTAGTCCTAATAATTCGTCGTATATTGCCATGCATCTAGATAGAATGAGTGATGAATTACTTTCTGGCACATATGGAAAACAGACAGAAGAAAATTTGCAAAAAAAGTGTTCATGTGAATGCGGGTGCACTAAAACTATATCAAATCTAGATTATGATCTTTGTAAATCTTGTACACTTGGAACGCATAAACGTTAATGAACAAGACATTAACTTTTTGATTTCCCAAACTCTGAGATTTGAGCATAAATTACATGTGTTTTTTGGAAAACACACATGATCTTAAATTTGCTTAAAAATTTAGAAAAATTGTGGCAAAATCAAGTAACAAACAACACGAGCAACAAGAAAGATCAGCAAAGTCAGAAAAAGAGCAGGTGGAGATGATAGAAGACTGGATAAATCAGAAAAACGAATGGGATCGGTTAAAAAAAGTTAAAAATCAGAGCTAAATCTAAAATACCTTAAACTTTTCAATACAATATTCTGCTAAACTCTGTTTGATTTCCTAAACTCTGATTTTGAATCCTGGTTTTTGATTTCAGAAATTCAATTCTACCTAATTACTATGCATCTCTAGTTAGTGTAACATTTAGAAATTACAATACGATTACTTTAATTAACTTCTTTTTGTGACATGTTTAGTGAAAAGTATTTTCTATCTCTCTGTTTTTGCTCTGATTTTTGCATTATCTGTATTTGCCATTCCAGATGCACACGCTGCTACAGTTACAGCTGTAGCAGATGGGGACTGGAATACTGCGGCAACTTGGGATACTACATTAGTTCCATTAGCCTCTGATGACAAGATCATTCCGGCTGGAATTACAGTCACAGTATCTACTAGTATTCTCAACAACCCCGGCGCCAGCATCACCAACTCCGGCACCATTGTAATATCCA
>JAEMQG010000066.1 GCA_022758935.1 Candidatus Nitrosopumilus sp.
GTGATGATATTGAGTTCTTCAATGCAGAGATATCTTTGTCTGATATTGAACCACTGATTGGAGGAAAATCCAATACAGCCGTAGTCTCAACATCTTCTACAGGAATGATTACATCTATTGGAACGCCATTAATTTCACCCTTCAAATTAATCATAATTGAACCAGTTTTAGTTGGAATTACATGAGATAGGTAATTTCCAGGTCTAGGATCAGAACCAATATCTAAAATTTTAGTTATTCCCCCAAATTTTGCAGTGGCCTCGAGACTCTTAAAGGCATTAATCACTCCAACTTTTACCCCGGGATTATCACCTGCTTCACTAATTTCAAAAACAAAATCGTTTCTGTATCCAACAACTGGTGGTTCAATTCCCCATCCTACTTCAATTTCGTAAGGTTTTACCTCAACTGTTGTATGAGCAAAAGCTTGTGAAACAAGCCCAATAGAAAACAATACCCCGATTAAACCCAAGGTTATAACTTTCATAATTATCCTATTTTTTGATATGTTATTACCTTTACGTCAATTGGTACAAACTTCGAAATTAGATGAAAACTGTTTAAATTATCAAACATGACCTGAAAAGCAAATGATGAAATTTCTAATTATTTTACTATTTATTTTATCAATGTCCATTCCATATGCTGCAGCTCATTCATTTATTGAAGAGACTAGTCCAAATTCAGCATCAAATGCACCAGTAGGAACTACAAAAATTATTGTCCATTTTTCTGAATCAATTGAACTTGATTTTAGTTCTCTTCAGGTAATCGACAGTAAGGGAGAACAAATAGACAATAAAGATTCTAAATATTTTGATGGCGATGATTCTTTAATTGTCACCACACCACCATTGGATGATGGAGTATATACTGTAACTAGTAAAGTTCTCTCAAAAATTGATGGGCATCTTGTCTCTGCGGCATTTGTTTTTGGGGTTGGAGATGTAAAAGTTACAAACCAGCAATCGCCCCAAGGTGAACTTGTATTTTTACCAGAAGCAGCTGCAAGATTTCCAGGACTTGTTGGTCAAACTATTGTGTTAGGTGTTGTAATTGCCTCAATTCTAATTTGGGGAACTCAAAATAAACAATTAATCAGAAAGGAATTGGATAAATTGGAATCAGTCCATCACGGAAAATTTATGTCAATTACAGGAATTGGATTGATTTTAATTTTTGTATCTAATATTTTGATGTTAGCAGTACAAACTATAAGATTAGAAACTTCAGTTTTTAATGTAATTCAAACTAGTTTTGGAAATACCTGGATTATCAGAATGATAATTACAATTATTCTTTTAGGTCTATGGTTTGCAATGGATAGAAAAAAGAACTTGTCTGTAAAAAATAAAATCCCAATGCTTGCAGCTACACTTGGACTAATTGGGACTTCAAGTTTGATTGGACACGGTGCAGCAAGCGGAGAGATACCCGCATTTATTTTAGATTATATTCATAATTTGGTTGCGGGAATCTGGATTGGAGGCATAATTTACTTTGTTTTTACCTTATTACCCACACTTTCACAATTAGATGATCTAAAACGAGAGAAAATGACTCTTGTCTTAATTCCAAGATTTTCAATTGTGTTTATCGTTGCAGTTGGAATTGTAATAATTACTGGACCAACACTGATGTGGTTTTTGGAAAGTGATGTAGGTTTGATCATTGGATCTACCTATGGGAAATTAATTCTTGTAAAAATTACAATTGCATCCATCATGGTTGGATTAGGAGGATATTTCCAGATGAAAATTCAAAAAAGAGCGGAAAATGATCTTAAATCAGGCTCTATTGCAGTATACAAGAAACTAAAAAGATCATTGAAATTTGACGTAGTACTTGGAATTACTCTTTTAGGAGTTGTTGCGCTGCTTACTAATGGAACATTGCCTGCTGGAGAAATACAACAAGCTGATGCTCAAAAAATATTATATAATTTTCACACTAAAGAATTTACAGAAAATACAAAATTCGACATAGATATCACACCATTTTCTAGTGGTACAAACACAATTCTAGTCAAAGTTAGCGATCTTGAAAATAAACCATTGAATGATACAAATGAAATCAAAGTAAAGATCTCCAATCCACAGAGAAATATTTCTCCAATTGAAATTCCCATGAAAATCATAAAACAAGAAGAGGGTAATCCGATTGAATTTCAAGGAGATTTAACCTTCGGATTTTCAGGTCAGTGGCAAATAGAAATCGAAGTTCAAAGAACTCAAAATGCAAACGAATCAATTTTGATGAATTTACTAGTTAAACCAAGATTAACAGATCTTAAAACAGAAATCATCGAATATGAATTACCTGAATCCTCAAAACCGCTCTATCCAATGTATGATGGAAAGAATTCAATTTGGATAAGTGATTTATCATCTCCGAGATTATGGCAGTTTTCACTTGATACACAAAATTTTACCTCATATTCATTTTATGGATCAGCCACCGTGTTCCTTACACAGGATAACCAAGGAAAAATTTGGTTTGTTGATGGACAAGAAAATGAAATCGGGTATTTTGATCCAAGTAACAAGCAAATTACCACAAAAAGTTTACCAAAAATAGCACCAGTAATTGATGATAGCATACCCACTTTTATTCAAGCAGATTTTGATGGAAATATTTGGATTGCAATTATAAACAAAGATGTAATTTTGAAATATCAACCAGATCTTGATTTGTTTGAAGAAATCCATTTGCCTGCAAGAGAATCAAAGCCCTTTGCCTTGACAATTGATAATGAAGGGAAAATTTGGTTCACTGAATCAGCTTCTGGAAAAATAGGATTTATTGATCCAGAAAGTAATAAAATTACAGAATTTTCACCTGAACAACCTCTTGCATCACCAGAGGCTTTAATTTTTGATAAGGAAGGAAATCTCTGGATTGCAGAACATACAGGTTTAGCCATTACTAAATTCAATCCAATTTTTCAAACATTTGAAAGAGTTTCAGTAGCAAATAAAGAGTCATTGCCATATGGAATGTCATTTGACAAATATGGAAATATTTGGATTGCTCAGCATTCCATAGACAGTATTGCTGCGTATGATCCATCCAACAACAATCAAATTGAAATTCCAATCCCAACTACAACATCATTTGTGCAATTTTTAACATCTGATGACAAAGATAATGTTTGGTTTGTTGAACAACAAGGAAACAAATTAGGAATGATAAAGATCACAGAAGTTCCAATGATTGCTTCTCAAATACAGTCAGGAGATAGTTTTAAACTAAAATATACTGAAATTGCATCACCTTTAATTGCAATGGGTATAATTGCAACGTCGTTATTTTTTGTTAAAAGCATGCAAGATAAAAGAAGATTAAATGAGTTAGTCATGGCTTAGATAATAATCCAGCAGACTTTATTCCAATCGTACATGCAAATATACCGATTGCAAATAACACAATTGTTCCTGCAGGAGTTATATTAAAAATATATGAAATTAAAATTCCCGCCACAACTGAAAATATAGAAAACCCCATTGAAATTATTGAAGTTTGTTTAAATCCCCTACCGTACATTATTGCAGTTACATTTGGAATTACAAAGAGTGCAGAAATTAGTAAAACACCAACTAATTGAATTGAAGTTACAACAGTAATTCCTGCCATAAATACAATCAGGTAATTGATTTTTTCAACTGGAATGCCACTAATTTTGGCCTGCTCTTCATTGAATGTAGAGTATAACAATTGACGGTATAGTAAGAGAATTACAATTAGAATAATTCCTGTTAAAGTTAAAATTAGAATTGTATCATTAATGCTGACAAGTAAAATACTTCCAAAAAGAAAGCTGAAAATATTAATAGTAAAACCCCCAGATAGCCCAATAATTACAAGACCAACTGCTATTCCAGATGACAAGAGAACTGCTATTGAAGCATCCCCAGATATGTTGAATTTATCCTTAATTCGCGTCATAATTAGCGCACTAACTATTGAAACTCCATATGCAGTCCAGAGTGGATAGACACCTGCCATCAAACCTAATGCAATTCCTCCAAAGGAAGAATGAGCAATGGCATCACCAAATAATGAATAACGTCTTAAGACTAAGAATAAACCTATTATCGAACATAAAATCGCAATTGCGATACCTGAAATTATTGCTCTTTGCATGAAACTGAAGGTAAAAATTTCAAACGCCATTTCTAATGATGATGCATGTGTTCTTGCATGGAAGATTCTGAATATTGTTTCACTAGTTCAGGATTTTTAAAGAAATCATCAGACTCTCCATGAAAGAAAAGAGTTCTGTTAAGACAAGCTACATGATTTGCTAATTGATTTACTGCATCCAAATCATGTGAAGACCAAATTATTGTAATATTCTGTTTTGAATTTAGTTCTGTAAGAATACTATAGAAAAGATCAATACTTTGTTGATCAATTCCTGTAACAGGTTCATCTAAAATCAAAATTTTTGGGTTATTAACCAATGCCTTTGCAATAAAGACTCTTTGTTGTTGACCGCCAGATAATTCACCAATTCTTCTTTTTCTTAATTCGTGTATCCAAAGCTGTTGTAGGATTTCGTCAATTTTACTTTCATCTGATTCTTTTCTTAGTCCCATTCGAACAACGTCGTTTACAGTCACAGGAAAATTTTTCTCAAAGATTGGTTTTTGTGGAACATAACCAATTTCCTTTAGGTAATTTTGAGATTTTTTAATGTCTTGTCCAAAAAATTTTATTGTTCCATGATATTTTTTTTGCAAACCTAACATACAAGAAAATAGAGTAGATTTGCCAGCACCATTAGGACCTATTATACCTAGAAAATCACCTTGGTTTACAGAAAAGCTGACATTCTCGAGGGCCTTAACTCCAGGATATTCCACTGTAAGATTTTCAATTTCAGCTATCATCTACACAAAGCCTCCTTTAGGTTGGATAGATTTTGTTTCATTCTATCCACATAAGTAAAATTTTTAGCTCCGATTTCTAACGGTGATAAGACAAGCACTTTACCACCTATTTCATTTGTAATTATTTGAGATGTTTTCGGATCAATTCCTTCTTCAGTGAATATTATTTTTATGTCATTTTTCCTTGCTACATTAATTATTTTCTCAAGCGTTTTGGAAGTTGGTTCCGCTTCTGGATCATTTGAATTAATTATAGTGTGTTGTACTAACCCATATTCGTCTGCAAAATATGAAAATGCATTATGAGATGCAATAAAATCACGATTACACTTGGATAACTCGTTTCTTATTTCGTTGTCTAATAACTCTAATTCGTTAATGTATGACTGTGCATTTTTTTGATAATAATCTTGATTTGCTGGATCATTTTTAGATAAAGCAGTAGCAATGTTTTGAACTTGAATTTGCGCCATTTTTGGATTTAACCATATATGAGGATCAGAAATCAAAACTGCATTAGATTCAGATTCATTTATTTCTAGAGTTTTATTATTTTTAATTTTAATTCCTACACTTGTATCAATAATTTGAATTTTGGGATTGATAATGTGAACATTATTCACCCATGATTCAAATCCAATTCCATTTATGAAAATCAAATCTGCCTGTTGCATATTTTGAATGTCATGAATTGTTGGTTCCCAATCATGTGGTTCAACACCTTCTGGAACTAGAAGAATTAGGTCAATTTTTTCTTGTCCAATCTTTTTTGCAAATTCATAGAGTGGGTAAAAAGAAGAGATTGTAATTAATTTTGAATTAGATTTTGAAATTGGTTGTTGTGAAATTTGGCCACTTTGATACACTACAAAAGAGCTAAGAGGAATCATAACACTGATTGCAATTATTGCAAATTTGATTTGTCTATCCACGAGTAAATTGGACCATAATTATTAATAAAGATATAAAAAGTTAATAACTTTGAATGCTAAACTTATAAGATAATTAATAACAATTAGCCTATGCCTATAGTTTCAATTTCACTGAATCAGGAAATTTTATCAGAATTGGACAGACTTCAAAAAACTATGGGGTTTTCAGGTAGGTCCGAAGCAATAAGGGCAGGAATTAGAACTTTTGTTTCAGAAGAGAAACAGAAGTTAAAATTGACAGGGAATATTCATGCCATACTTTTAGTGGTTCACAATGATGAGTTTGATCATGTTGTATCTGGAATAAAACATAGTTTTGAAGATTTGATTACAACTCATCTACACAGTAAGATTGAAGGAGAGAAATGCATGGAGTTGTTTGTAATTGACGGTGATGCCGAAAAGGTATCAACTATTACAAGAGATTTTCAAATAAATAAAAACATGGATACCGTAAAATTAGTAACTTTGTAGAATTAGTTAGAAATTAGATTTTTTGTAAAATAACTTCTTGATGCCAAAACAATTATCAATAATGTTGAGAATAGGGTTAGAGTTATAATAGTTCCAAATTCTGGTGCAACAACAATTCCAAATTCAGTTTCTTGACCTGTATTTTTAATATTTTCAAATCTAATAATTGTAGGGCCAGTTTGATCCTCCACAAATTTGTATTGTTCATATTCTCCTCCAACTTCAGCTGTTCCAGTCGTTCTATGAATTTCCTTGCCATTTTGTATAATTACAAAAGTGTAATCTGAATTACGTAGTGGTTCTCCAGTTTTACCATCTCTAATTGTAAAAATAAAATTTGTGTTTTGCCCAGGTTCAATTTGTATTGGATCCCATGAAAGATTTACTTGAAAGTCTTCACTTTTTGTAGAAGCAGTCAAGGGAAATTCTGTATTTTCATCTCTAAAAAGTGTAAAAACTATTTTTTGTGGTAACGGTTCTCCAGATTTTGTTAGTTGATTTTTTAGAAATCTGAGATGATCTTGTAATAAAACAACATGTACTATTCTTTCATCTCTTTCGGTATAATCATCAATGGTGACTGATGACTTAAACAAGTTAATTCCATTTACTTTACCTGTATAACCCGGTGAGAAAAATTCAGTAAAATTCTTTGGAATGTGTACCTCTTCATGAACAAATGGAATATGAGACATTTGTTTTTCACTCCAATCAAATGGCATTTCAAATGTTATTTGTTTTGCAATGGGATCATAGTTGAAATTAGAGATTTGATCAAAATATGACTTGACTTTGAATTGAACATCCTGGTTTTTATCATCTTTTTGGACAAACGGGAAATCCTCTATTATACTCAAATCAGCATTATAGACAACAGAATCTGTAATGATATTTGTAGGTTCATCAATAGTTCTCACTTCAATCTCAAAATTGTATAATCCAGCTGATTCAAATATTGGACCAGTGATTTCAATGGGATTTGACTCTGTTCCATGCCATGCTCCTAATAGAGAATCTTGTTGTCCATGAATTGTGATCTCTCCATCTGGTGTTGATTTTACTGTAATTGGAAGAATTCCATTAGAGGCAAAGAAATAGTTTCGAAATATCATTTTATTTTCATGAAACAGACCTATCAAATATGTGACATTTTTGGGATGTTCTTTTGTTTTGTCTTCAGTTGCAGTAATTGTAATTTGTTTATCATTGTCTTTTTCAAGATACGTTGGAAGTTCGACTGAAATTGAGATTTTTTTTCCTTGAATATCTACAGAAGAAATAGTATCAATTCCAAATCCGTGGCCAAAAACATTACTTGCTGGAAATATCAGTGATATCACCATTGCAAATATAACAAATTTCAAAAAGGACATTCATTATTACAAATACGTGGGGTTATTTTACTGTCAGTAATTCATGAACTTTTTGAATCAATTCATCCATAGTATTTGCTTCCAAAATTGGTTGTAATTCATTGGGGTCTTTCGCCCCAAGTGCAGATAAAGAATAGACATAATCAATTGTTGGAGTGTCTGTAGTAAGATAGTACTGTTCTAAAACATGATCTAATGCATGGGGTTCAACAATTTGTGGTAATGCCTGTGCAACAATTTTGTCTTTCCACATATTTACTAATTTTTCCCATTTGTTCAGTGGTACATTTTCATCAATTTCAGGAATGAATTCAACATCAGCACGCAAATACATTTTTCCGTCGGTTCCTAATTTTTCATGTAATGTAGAGATGGTTTGATGACCTTCTATAGTATATGGATCATAATTAGAAGGTTGTTCTAATGATGGCGGGATTATTTTTTTTATTTCGAATTTGTTACGTCCGACAGTTTCGATGTGTAACTGCATTCCATCCATTTTAACATCTTCACATTTGGTAATCTTTGCAATTGTACCTATTGGTTTGGGTGCGTCCCAACCACTAATTGATTTATTTGCATCAATAAGACACACACCAAATTGTCCATCACCTAACATACAATCATCAACTAATTGCTTGTATCGGGGTTCAAAAATTTGAAGTGGTAATTCTTGACGAGGAAACAATACTAAATCCAAAGGAAAAATCGGTATAATCTTGGTTGTAGTCATTTGTTGTTATTTGACATGTCGCTAGATATATGGAATACGCAATAAATTTTAATTACCAATTAGAATTTAGAATCCATTTTCGTTGAGAATTAATCCAAGTAGTGCGGCTCGTGTATGTTTTCCATATTCAGCTTGTTCAAAATATTTCGCATTTTTTGTATAATCAACCTCAGGTGAAATTTCATCAAGTCGAGGGAGTGGGTGTAAAATAATAGAATCAGATTTCATTTTTTGGAGTAAATCTAATCCCACTACATAACTTCCTTTTACCTTGAGATATTCTTCTTCGTCAGGAAATCGTTCTTTTTGAATTCGTGTAACATACAAAACATCAAGATCATCAATATATTCTTCAATATCGGTAGATTCAGTAAATGATAGTTTCTTTTTTATTTCATAAACAGAATCATTTCTAATTTTTAATGACTCTGGGGAAATCAGATGAACATCTACATCATAATTTCCAAGACCATACAAAAGAGAATAAACAGTTCTTCCATACTTTAGATCCCCAATAATTCCAATTTTAAGACCATCAATTTTTTTCTTTTCTTTTCTTATTGTAAACAAATCTTGTATAGCTTGTGTGGGATGTTCCTCTGTACCACTTCCGGCGTTGATTACAGGTTTTGAAGAAACTTCAGCTGCAAATCTACTTGAACCATCAAGAGGATGTCGCAATACAAGTATATCAGAATAAATCGACATTATTTTTACAGTATCAGCAAGACTCTCACCTTTTTGGGCAGACGATGATGAGATGTTGGAAATTCCTAAAGAATTACCACCAATTGAGGCCATGGCAGCATCAAAACTAAGACGA
>JAEMQG010000180.1 GCA_022758935.1 Candidatus Nitrosopumilus sp.
GACAGTGTAATTCAGTTTTGATAATCAATTTCAAATAGAATTTCCACGTTTAGATTATAATCCTATTGCAAATAATGTCGTGTCTATCGAAATAAATCTTCATCTTGAGGACGAATGAGATTATCAATCGAAGAATTTTCATTTTTGAAGTCATACCCGCGAATAATAGCAATAGGGCAATTAGCTGTTTTTTTCATAACTAGTTCTGCAGCGGAGCAAAGTTCATCAGCAATGGCAATTGCCGTAACATGCAAAGTTTTCTCAAAAGTATCTCTAGTTCCAACATAATCAAGTATAGGATTCATACCAGAAATTCCAATAGCATAATTGGTTTGTCCCATTCTAAAAGGCCGACCAAATGTATCAGAAATTATAACAGAAACAGTTTTGTTTATTCTTTTTAAAATTTCATTACAAATATTTTTTGCAGAAACATTAGAATTTAAAGGAAGTAAGGTTACAAACCCATGTTTGACGTTACTCTCATCTATGCCAGCATTTGCACAAATAAATCCGTTATTTGTTTCAACGATAATTATCCCATGATCCATGCGGATGATTCTTTTTGATTCATTTAGAATCAATTCGATAACGCGAGAATCTTTTTTGTATTCAGAGCCAATACCTTCTGCCAATATGGAAGGCACGATAGAGGATAGTTCCACAGTACGACCTTCTTGTTTTGAGATGATTTTTTGTGCAATTACCAAGACATCATTATCAAAGATTTTTTCCGAATTAATTATAAGTCCAGCAAGATCATCATTGAGTTCGATCTCCTCAGCAACATACAATGGAATAATTTGCAATCACAGTGCATCTAAAAGACAGTAAAATATTGTTTGTGTATTAATTACACATTACAATTCTAGTTTATAGTGTTTATTTATAATGTCAAGTATTTTGGAAAGATCTTTTTCTTCCAATGTAGTAGTTGCTAAATCTTTTACCACATCCTGAGCTCTATAGGCGATACCTAACCCAGAAATATCAAATAATTTAACATCATTGGCCCCATCAACTACGCATGTGATGTCTTCTTTCTTTTCATTCCATTCAGCAATTTTGATTTTAGCAGATTTTGATTTATCAGAATCAACATGCAATTTTAAGCCATCTAGTTTTCCGTCTTTGAAAATTAATTCGTTTGAAAAAATGTAATCTAGATCGAGTTCAGTTTTTAATCTGTCAGTCATGATGGTAAAACCGCCAGAGATTGCCATTAATTTCCATCCTGCGGATTTTAAAACCTGACATGCTTTTTTGGCACCCGTCATAATAGGCAAACCATCTGCAACTTCTTTACATGTATTATAATCAAGACCCTTTAATGCCTCAACTCTTGTTTTGAGACCCTCTTCCCAATTAATAACACCTTGAATACCTTTTTTTGTAATTTCCCAAATTTCAGCTTCTTTGTTGAGTTTTTCTGCAAGAATTGGAAGATATTCTGCATCATACAAAACACCTTCAACATCAAAAATTGCCAGCAACTGATTTCTGATTTGCAAAAAATTATTAATTATATTAAAGTTGACAGTCGGATTTTGGCCTTCACATAAGAGCATTTGTTAGGTCCGATATCACCTAAAAAGGATCATTTCACAGATAGTCACAAAGATCATAGAGTTACAAAGGTGGCTCTCAGAAATGCCTTGTTTTTACTTTTTTCAAGTAAGATAGTTCAAGATTTAGGGAATTGCAGTTATTTCCTTTTTGTAAGATTCCTCTTTAGATATTCCGCCGTACCCCGGATCAATCTTTTGTCTAGGATTTAATGTCGTATCATGATGACATTTTTTATTACATATTGGACAAAATGTTCTATCCAACAATATACACTGGCAGATATGATTTTTCATATACCCCTGAGCGGCTGAATTCCATTCTCCCGTACCGTTGCAATACACGCATCTATTTGAGGAGAAGGTACCAGCACCATTACAGAAATCACATACATCATCTAACATTTGGCCAAGACCTCTTCCATTGTATCAATCTAGGCTCATAAGCAATATAATTGCATTTTTTTAAAACAAAAGAAGGTCAATAGAATGATTCAAGAGGATATTTTTAAAAGGTTCACAGAATAGTTTTCAAAATTATTTGATCTCCATCATTCCACAGTTTATACACATTCGCTTTGACTGAATTTCAAACCAGGCAAAATTATGAATATATCCTTTCTTACACTCCATAAGAATTCTAGTTAATTTAAATCGGATTTGAGAAGAATGGTCAAGAATTGTATCGATCGTACGTTGAAAATTTATGAAAATAAAAAGGAAGTCCTATTTTGAACCATGTAGACCCCGGTAGAATATAGAGTGTGTATTGTAGACATAAAGTGTAAAAAAAGTGAGTCCAACGGCAATGGCGCATTTCTATTATAGTTTGCGAAGTGTATAAAACTAAATTCAGTTTTTTAAAAAGGTTTGAAATCTCAACATTATCAAAAAAACGCTAGTAATAAATCAAAGATAATTAATCAACCCGATATGGGAGAATTGGAACATAAATTCGAAGTGAAAATAGATACCACTGAAAATAAACAGAAACTACCAGATAACGTCAAGGCAGAATTAAAGGAAACTGGAATGATGGATGAAAAAGGAAAATTAAAACTCAAAGGAGTAAGTCCCAAAATGCTTAAAAAAATGAAGCAGGAATTTGTACAGTGTCCAGTATTAAAGGAAGAGATTCAATTTGTTCAATGTTTTATTTGTCCGAATTTCCAAAGCAGAGTCATGGGAAAAGTTCTCTGTAAGGGCGACCCATTAAAATAAAGACCAGAGAGATCACAGCAATCAGATAATGTGTAGGTTATCACGAAAGGCTCATTAGTAAAATTATTTCTTTGAATTCTAGTTTGAGTAAAGAAGACATTGGGATTACAGTATCAAAAGAGACGGACTTTAGTGAGTGGTATACACAAGTGGTACTAAAAGCAAAACTAGCAGATTATGCACCAGTAAAAGGCCTGATAGTGTTGAGACCTGACGGGTATTCAATTTGGGAATCATTGAGAAGCACTTTTGATGAAAAATTTTCTAAAAATGGGATTAGAAATGGATTTCTTCCAATTTTAATTCCAGAATCACTTTTAGGAAAAGAGAAAAAACATTTTGCCGGATTTAATCCTGAAGTGTTTTGGGTAACACATTCAGGAGAAAATGAAATAGGAGACAGACTAGCACTTAGACCAACTTCAGAAACTTTGGCATATACAATGTATTCTAAATGGATACAAAGTTGGAGAGACTTGCCATTAAAAATTAATTTTTGGAATACCGCATTAAGGGCAGAGATAAAAGCTACAAAACCATTTATTAGAACTTCGGAATTTTTATGGCAAGAAGGACATACGGTTCATGCAGTTCAAGAGGAAGCAGAAAAAGAAGTCATGATAATTTTAGAAATTTACAAAGATACAGTTGAAAATGAATTAGCAATTCCGGTAGTTACAGGTAAGAAAAGTGAAAAAGAAAAATTCGTAGGCGCAGTATATACAACAACTATGGAAGCAATAATGCCAGATGGAAAAGCTCTTCAGATGGGAACATCACATTTTCTGGGACAGAATTTTTCAATACCATTTGAAGTAAAATTTTCAGATAAAGACAATGTAGAAGAATTTGCTTGGCAAACTTCTTGGGGTGTATCATGGAGATTAATCGGTGCCATGATCATGGTACACGGGGATGACAAAGGTCTGGTATTACCACCAAAAGTAGCGCCAATTCAAGTAGTAATAGTACCAATTTACAAATCAGAGGAAGCCAAAAATATAATATTTCTAAAATTGAATGAGATTCGTGAACAATTAGAATCAGAAAAAATTCGAGTTCATGTAGATGACAGAAGTGAATTAACCCCAGGTTACAAATTCAACGATTGGGAGCTAAAAGGAGTTCCACTAAGAATTGAGATTGGAATCAAAGATATAGAAAAACAACAGGTTATTTTAGCAAAAAGATATAATCGAGAGAAAATAAGCATAGGGTTCAGTGAGATTGGAAAACTAGTCACCATATTAGACGAAATACAAAAAGATATGCTAAAAATTGCAAGAGTAAAAGCTAAAGAAAATACAATAAATATTTTAGATTATTCAGAATTCAAATCAAGAATAGGAAAGGGTGGGTTTTTCACTACATACTGGTGTGGAAAAATAGAATGTGAGGAGAAAATTAAAGAAGAGACAGGGGCAGACATCAGAGTAATTCCTTTTGGTAGTGAAGACACAAGTGGAAAATGCATTTACTGTCAAGAACAGAGTATTGCAACATCAATTTTTGCAAGAGGGTATTAAAAAATGACAGTAGCTACAGACATGGAAGAAAGGAACCCACTCTTAGAGCAATTCAAAGAAACTAGAAACAGAACGCTGGAATTAGTAAAAACTTTAGAAAAAGATGACTTTGTTGTACAGTCGGAATTTTTCACTAGTCCGCCAAAGTGGCACATAGGACATGTGAGTTGGATTTACGAAGCAATTATGAGTAAAATAGATAAAAATTATGAATTTCATTCCAAAGAATTTTCAGAATACCTAAACTCATACTATCAACAATTTGGAGTTCCACATGATAAAGACAAGAGAGGAATCATCTCAAGGCCTACAACCGAACAAATTTTTCATTATTTTAATATAATTAGTCAAAGAGTAAATCACTTTATCGAATCAAAGTTGCTCAGTAAAGATGAAATTAAATTAATTATCATGGGATTTCATCATGAATGCCAACATCAGGAATTGTTAGTGTACGATCTGCAGCATTTATTGGCAGAACAGTACAGACCAGTTAGAAAAAATGAAAAACCACGCTCATCAAATTTTGATCAAAAATCAATAAAAATCAAAGGTGGTATATTCTCAATGGGGTATAACGGGGCAGACTATTGCTATGACATTGAATTACCGGAACACAAAGTGTATCTTGAGAACTATAAGATAGATGCATTTCCAGTCACTAATGAACAATATCTAGAATTCATAGAAGATGGCGGGTATGACACTTACAAGTATTGGCTTTCAGACGGATGGGAAAAGGTGAAAAAGAATGAATGGATGTCACCGATGTATTGGGAAAAGACAGTCGGTCAGTGGAAAATAAGGGATTTTCTAGGAATTAGAAAATTAAATCCAAAAGAACCAGTATGCCATGTTAGCTATTATGAAGCAGATGCATATTGCAAATGGGCAGGAAAAAGGATTCCGACAGAAGCTGAATGGGAAAAAGCTGCATGCTGGAATGAAGAAAAACAGCAAAAAACAATATTTCCGTGGGGAAATGAGCAGCCAACAGAACAAAATTCTAATTTATTAGAATCATATCACTGGGGATGCACAGAAATTGGATCATACCCTAATGGTAGAAGTCCATCAGGATGCCATCAAATGATAGGAGACGTATGGGAATGGACAGCATCAGAATTTACAGGGTATCCTGGATTTAAGACAGGATTTGAAGAATACAACGACAAGTGGTTTACGAATCAAAAAGTATTACGTGGTGGATCTTTTGGAACACCGAAAATGTCAATTCGTGGAAGTTATAGGAATTTTTTCAGATTGGACGAAAGATGGCTAGTCTCAGGATTTAGATGTGCAGAGAGTGTTTAGAATTCAGTTATTTTTTGAGACCAAAGTCAATGCAAAATGATCATTTTTATCTAACCAGGTATTTTCAATTTTAAATCCTGTTTGATGCATTAATTCCTGTATTTGAGATAATTTGTATTTATGAGAATGTTCAGTGTGAATTAATTCATTTTTCTTTAAGGTTAACGAGATATTTGCTTTTGAGATAATGACAGACTGATCTACCAAGGATTTCAAGTACATTTCAATTCTTTGATCATTTTCATTGTATATTGCATAGTGGATAAAATTATTCAAATTAAAATCAGCATCTAATTCATCATTGATTCTAGATAAGACATTAAGATTAAACTGTGCAGTTATGCCTTGAGAATCATTATATGCATTTTCTAAAATTATTTTGTTTTTCACTAAATCCAAACCAATTAAGAAAAGATCATCGTCTTTCATAGTAGAATTAATTTTATTCAAAAATTCTTTTCCTTCATCAGTGGTAAAGTTTCCAAAACTAGAGCCCAGGAAAATAATTAGGTTTTTTTTGTCATCATAGTTTTTTAGAAATTCGAGTCCACCCTCATAGGTATCAATTATTCCAGTGATATGTAAATTTGGGTAATCTCGTTGAAGTAATGCCGAACTCTCAGTCAAAATTTCAGATATGTCAATTGGAAAATATTCAATTTTTTCTTGAATTTGATTCAATATGTTTAAAATCAGTCTTGTTTTCACAGAAGAACCACTACCAAGCTCAACTAATCTAAATTGAGCATCAAGATATCGAGGTAATTCATCGTGTAGTTTTTCAAGAATACTGATTTCAGTCCTTGTAGGGTAATATTCTGATAAATTACAGATTTTTTCAAATAATTCAGAGCCTTTTTTATCTTAGAAAAATTTAGGACTAATAAATTTAAAAGTACGATTTAAGCTAAAAGATAGTTCGTCTGCAAAACTCTTTTTAATTTTAGTAAAATGGGGTTGAAAATATTCTAGTTTAGAATCGATCCGATATTTCTTATAATTTAGATTTTTTTGAACGGTTTTACTCAAGTATTAAAATAGGCTTTATTTGACATAAATGCTTTATCCCAAATCAATAGGCGCAAATTATATTTCTTGATATACTTCTTTATTAAATTCCATATATTGGATGAAATTTTAAGAATAGAACATTTGAGTAAATTTTTTATTAAAAAAGGAATTTTCAGCTCAAAAACTAGCACAGTAAAAGCAGTAGATGACGTTTCATTCTCACTCAAAAAAGGAGAAGTCTTTGTATTAGCAGGTGAATCAGGATCAGGCAAGTCAACAATAGCAAATTTAATTCTCAAATCTATTCGTGCAGATTCAGGTAGGATATTATTTGAAAATCAGGAGATTAAAAACGATAAAAAAAGTTTAGAAAAAATTAGAATGAATTGCCAAATGATACATCAAGATCCATATGATTCAGTAAATCCAAGAATGAATATAGGCGATATTGTTTCAGAGCCACTTGAAATTCACAAAATTGGAAATAAAGAAGATAGGAGAAATAGAGTCA
>JAEMQG010000107.1 GCA_022758935.1 Candidatus Nitrosopumilus sp.
ACGGTGAACAAACACCTGGCATTTCATTATCACCAGATCAAAAACTCACCATTGCAAAAAAACTTGACATCCTCGGCGTTGATGCAATTGAAGCTGGGTTTCCAGTAATTTCTGAAGGTGAATTCAAAGCTGTAAAGATGATTGCAAGCGAAGGGTTGTCTGCAGATATCTGTGGTTTGACTAGAACTAATAAAAAAGACATTGATGCTGCAGTTGATGCAGGATTAAAATACATTCACACCTTTATCGCAACTTCTGATATTCACTTGGAGTATAAACTCAAAATGACAAGAGAACAAGCACTTGAAAAAGCAATAGAGGCAGTAGAATATGGCAAGTCCAGAGGACTACAAGTGGAATTTTCTGCAGAAGACGCAACAAGAACTGATAGAAATTTTCTTAAACATGTATTTGGTGAAGTTGCAAAAGCAGGTGCTGATAGAATCGACATTCCTGATACTGTTGGATATGCAACTCCTGAATATATGGCCGAAATTACTAGAGATGCAATTGAATCTACAAAACTTCCAATCAGCGTTCATTGCCATAATGACTTTGGATTGGCAGTAGCTAATTCATTATCTGGAATAAGGGCAGGTGCTCAATGTGCTCATGTTACAATTAATGGAATTGGTGAAAGAGCAGGTAATGCGGCATTAGAAGAATTTGTTATGGCCTTAAAGTGCTTGCCTTATGATGAAAAATATGAAACTGGAATTAAATCCGAATTACTCTATGAGACATCTAGATTTATCTCAAAAACTGTAGGTGTTCAGGTTCAACCAAACAAGGCAATTGTGGGTGATAATGCATTTGGTCATGAGTCTGGAATCCACACACATGGTATATTGAATAATCCCTTAACCTACGAGCCAATTAGCCCTGAATTAGTTGGAAGAAAGAGATGGCTTCAAGTTGGAAAACATGCAGGAATTCATGGTATGAATGCAATGCTTGCTGAATATGGAGTACACCCAACAGATGATCAAGCAAAACAAATTCTTGATAAAATAAAAATTATTGGTGATCAAGGAAAACAAATTACAGATGTTGAGCTACTTTCCATTGCAAGTAATATTTTAGGAGAAAAAGGAATCAAACGAATTGTCCAGCTGATTGGATTTTCAGTATCTACTGGAATTGGAATAATGCCTTACGCATTTGTTAAATTAAACATTGATGGTAAGGACTTTATCGGAACTGATTATGGTGTTGGTCCAGTTGATGCTGCATTAAATGCAATTCAAAAAATCACTGGACAAATATCTGAACTTAGAATTAAAGATTACAGCTTGGCATCAATATCTGGCGGCTCTAATGCATTATGTGAAGTAACAATCAGAGTTGAAGATGCACAAGGAAATAGCGTTTCTGCAAAATCCATAGGCGAGGACATTGTTACTACCAGCGTTCAAGCAGTAATTGATGGTATTAATAGAATCATGCTCAAAAAAATGCTAAATCAGAAGCAATTAAGCTAAATCCTAAAATTCCCTTATTGTAAAATTCCATCATGTATAGAATTTCATTGATCACTGGAGATGGAATTGGGCCTGAGATCTCCAATTCTGCAGTATCTGTTTTAAATACAATTCATGACAAACTTGATTTGAAATTTGATATTACAAAATTACAGGCAGGAGATACAGCATTAAAAGAAACTGGAAAGGCACTTCCTGATGAAACTATATCTACAATTAAAAAATCTGATGCTTGTTTAAAGGCGCCAGTTGGTGAGAGTGCAGCTGATGTAATTGTTGTATTAAGACGCATGCTTGATCTTTATGCCAATATTCGACCTGCAAAATCATACCCCCACATGCCCTCATTAAGGGATGATATTGATATGGTGATAGTTCGAGAGAATACTGAGGATCTTTACACTGGTAAAGAATTCAGCTTGGGGGATTCAGCTGTCGCATTAAGAATAATCTCTGAATATGCCTCAAAGAGAATTGCAAAATATGCATTTGAAACTGCAAAACAGCGCAACTCTATGAAAAAAGTAACATGTGTTCATAAATCAAATGTAATGCGACTCACTGATGGCTTGTTTGCAAAATCCTGTAGTGAAGTAGCAAAAAACTATCCTGATATTTTATTTGAACAAATGTATGTTGATGCATGTGCAATGAATCTCATTCGTCAACCAGAACAATTTGATGTCATAGTGACTACTAATTTGTTTGGTGATATTTTATCAGATGAATCCTCCCAAGTTGTAGGTGGATTGGGTATGGCACCAGCTGCTAACATTGGTGATAATTTTGCATTGTTTGAACCAGTTCATGGTGCAGCATTTGATATTGCAGGACGAAATATTGCAAATCCTTCATCCTTTCTCTTATCAATTAAAATGATGCTTGACTGGCTTGGAGCAAAGCATAATGATTCAAAATGTATTGCGGTTGGTCAAAAACTAGAATCTACCATTTTTGATTTGGTAAAAAGTGGTGTCAAAACTAAAGATATTGGAGGAGACAAATCTACATCTGAATTTACCAAAGAAATTACTGAGAGGCTCAAATAGAATGGCTACTAGTTGAATAATTCCGTTTTCTATTAGATTTTGGATTCTCTGAGCAATCATGCTTCTTCATCAAAAATTTTTACATTCTCGATAATTCCTTTAAAGAGATTAAATGTCGTAAAATAATTTGAGTCTAACTATCACCCAATTAACACATCTACGTATCTTTGAATTTGAATATTTTAGAAAAATTATCAATTTTTATAAATTGTATCTTTTAAGGTATATTCATGGTTGTTTGTAGTATTTGCAAAATAAATCAGGGTACATTAAAAATTACAGACGGTAATCCAAAATACAAGGGAAAACCAATCTGTGATGAATGTAATGGGTATAGAAAACTCTTAAAGGAAACAAAATAAACTATTTTGTTTCTTTACTTTTGTTTTTATTTGCCCAATCTTCGTACATTTTGATTAGTTCATCTACGTCCTTTCCATCTTCAGAATAAGTGACTATTACACCAAAGGTTCCTTTTTTATCATGACCTCTTGCAAAATAACCCCAAAAAGAATCTGGCAATTTTTGAAAGCTATTAGAGTCATGCGAAACTCCAATCAAATTATTCCCTATGACTTCTACGACATTTTTTGCGTCTAGTTGTTCAATCATGTGATTGCGTTATTTCTTTTACAATAAAAATCTGAATTTATGGACTAAATATGTCCGGATATCTTGGATATAGTACCACTTCTCTTACATTATCTATTCCTATTAGAGTAGTCATTAGTCTGTCCAACCCCATACCCCAACCCGAATGAGGTGGCATTCCCCAATCAAATGTCTGAAGATGATCTGCAAATTGAGCTGGGTCCAAACCCTGTTCTTTGAGTCTGGCTTTTAGCATTTCTTGGTTATGAAGTCTAGTTCCACCAGATGACAATTCCAGATATCCAAATTGAAGATCAAATGAGCGCGATAATTTGGGATCTTCATCTTTTTCTCTTATGTAAAATGGTTTTAATTTCATTGGCCAGTCAGTGAGGAAATAAAATCCCGGATGATTTTTTCCAATTATTCTTAAATGTGAATCAAGCAAGTCATCCCCAAATTCAACTTTTTCACCCACTTTTTTTAGTTCATTAATTACTTGGGTGTATGTTATCCTTTCAAAAGGAAATTTTGGAATTTCAATTATGTGACCTATGTTTTCTTGTTCTTTTTTACACTTTTCTGATGTAACTTTGTAAACTTCAATTACTAGTGATTCTAAAATATTCATTACATCATTATAGTCCATAAATGCAGCTTCAATGTCTACACTTGTAAATTCACTAAGATGACGACCTGTATGTGAATTTTCTGCTCTGTAGAAATTAGAAATTTCATAAACTCTCTCTAGTCCTATTGTCATTTGTTCTTTGTATAACTGTGGACTTTGAGCAAGATATGCTGTCTTACCAAAATAATCTAGTGAAAATAGATTTGCCCCTCCCTCACTTGCACTACCAATTATTTTTGGTGTTGTAATTTCAATAAATTTTTTCTCTGCTAATGTTTTGCGTAATATTTCTAACACATAATGTCGTAATTTGAAAATAGATGCAGTTTTTTGGTTTCTCATATCTAGTGCACGGTGATTTAATCGCGTGTCGATATTGCTTTCTACTCTTCCAATTGGATCAACAGGTAATGGGTGTACTGCCTTTGCCAATACTTCTATCTCTTCTGCTTTTATCTCAAAATTAAAATCCCTCGCCTTTGTTTCTTGTACAATTCCTCTTACACAAATTACACTTTGACGGTTTAGCTCTTCTAGATTGTCGTTTAATTCACCCTTTACTATTATCTGAGAAATTCCTGAAACATCGCGCAATGTGATAAATGTCATCTTTCCTAATTTTCGGAGATCTTCAATCCATCCTCCTAATACGACCTCTTTTCCAATAATCTCTGCGTTTAATTCTGCAATATCATGAGTTTTAACAAATCCCAATTCATTTTCACCCGTATTTTTCCTCAAATTCTATCTTAATGTCAAGGTTTCGGGCATTTTTGATAATTTTAATGACTTGTTTGTGTCAATTGGAAATCTAGGCGTCAATTTTCCAGATATTGTGGTTATTGTTTTTTGTACTACACATGGTGCTAAAACCAAATTGATTGACCAAATTTTCGTTGGAAAGAACTCCCTCTTACATTTTAAACATAGCACTTTTTGCATCAAAATTACATATTGGTAGTTTCATTTGAATAGATTTTTACATTCTGTAAAGTTGCTTATATTCTATAATGAAAAACAAAAATTCTAGTTTAGAATTACGACATACATGGTCTTAATTATAAATGGGCTTTCTGCGCAATATCTCACATCAAAGGGTTCTGTATATGCAGTAGACGATGTTGACTTTGATTTGGCTGACGGTGAATCGATAGGCATTGCAGGGGAAAGCGCATGTGGCAAGAGCACCTTGGGTCTTTCAATTATTAGGATGCTTTTGGGAGGTAAAACAACTGGAGAAATTCTTTTTGACGGTAATTCAATCTTAAACATTTCAGAATCTGAATTTGCTGAGAAATTTAGATGGAAAAAAATTTCAATGATATTTCAAGGGGCAATGAATTCCCTTGATCCTGTATTTACTATAAAAGAACAATTTGTTGAAATTCTAAAACAACACAACTTCAATGGTAATTTAGATGAGGTGATTGTTAATGCAATTCATTCTGTCAGTTTGGATGATATTGTGTTAAAGAAATATCCTCACGAGCTCAGTGGTGGAATGAAACAAAGAGTGATAATTGCTATGGCGTTATTACT
>JAEMQG010000119.1 GCA_022758935.1 Candidatus Nitrosopumilus sp.
GATAGCTTGAGGAGGACAAACAGATACACATGCCATACACCATATGCAATCATGTTCTCTTATTGGATCGGCTTTGTCAGTGCGATCTTTTCGTTCTTCTTTAACAGAACTTCCAGTTCCCTTAAAAGCTGCATTTATTGCCTCAGTGTTTGGAATATCTTTTTCGGATCTGTACCATTGAAATACCTGAACTGGACATGCTTCAATACATGCGCCATCTGCAATGCAAGAATCCCAGTCAACTGCAACCATTGTGCCACTAACACCTAGAGGAACTTGTTTTTCTCCGCGAGCTGTGTAAGCTGCTACGACATCGGCATCGGCAAATGCTTCGGCTTGTGAACCGTCAGTGTTTGTTTTTTTGCCTGGACCCCAAACCCAATGAGAGTCAGATGTACCTTCTAAACTAATTTTTCCAATTGGTTTTAGACCCGCTGGAAAATTTTCTGCTATTGGCATAAAATGATTCCAATCAGATATTATTTAAAGCTAGACAAAATTAGTTTGGACTAAATACGAGTATAATAAAAAACCTGTGCTCGAAATATATTTTTAATTTCCTTACGTTCATATCGATTAAAAATCAATTCTAATAAATGGACATTATCAAATATGACGTTTATCGAGGACCAAACATTGGAATTTACATTAATGTAAATGACAATTTTGTTCTAGTTCCTATGGGTTTTGCTCAAACCAAAGCTGAAAAACTTGGAGAATATCTAAAGGCTCAAGTTTTGTATTCATCGGTTGCAAATACTCGTCTTTTAGGAGCATTGATGGTAATGAATAACAATGGAATTTTGCTTCCCAAGACGGCATATATTGATGAATATGAATTTCTAAAAAAACAGACCAAGATGGAAGTGGGAGTATTGGATTCAAAATACACTGCACTTGGAAATGTAATTTGTGCAAATGATAAAGGAGCTATTGTATCACCATGGTTATCAAAAGAAGATTGTGATACAATTGAGCAGGTTCTAGGAGTTGAGGTCTTACAGGAAAGAATCGCCGGATTTAACCAAACGGGAGCAGTAATGGTTGCAAATAATTCAGGTGCTGCAATACATCCAGAAGCTGACGAGGAAGACATGAAAGTTTTTGCAAATCTTATGGGCGTAAAAATAGAGCAGACTACGATTAACAACGGCGTTCCATATGTAATGTCTGGAATCCTGGTGAACAACAACACAGTGGTGGTAGGTTCTATGACTAGCGGTCCTGAAATTATGATGTTAACTAGAGCCTTTCTAAATTAAGAATTGACTTTGGATCATCTGTAAGCTTTTCAATTTCTACTTGTGATTCAATGCCATTTTGCATGTTTTTAAGTACCACTTTACCCTGCTCTAGTTCTTCGGGGGCTACTATAATACAGTATTTTGATTCAGATGCATTTTCGATCTGTTTGTGCAGTTTCCTCCCAGCCAAATCAATATCAGTGGGTATACCATTTAGTCTCAACAAGGAGGCGATACTCATTGCAACTTTTTGCATATCTTGATTAACATACAATACAGAAATTTTGTTTTCCTTAATTTGTGAAATTACTCCCTGATCTTGCATTGTCAGAATAATTCTTTCTACTCCTCCTGCAACACCTGTTGCTCCGATGTCCTCTCTTCCAAATGCTTTGGTTAGTGAATCGTATCGTCCTCCACCTGCAAGAGCTCCAAGTGTTGAATGCATGTCAAATACTTCAAAGACCATTCCTGAATAGTAATCCAACCCCCTCACAATACCAAAATTAATTCTCACATTAGAGACACCTCTGTTTTCAAGCGAATCTACTAGATGTTTTAGTTCATCCCATGATTGCAATTGTAATATGTCTAGTTTTTTTTCTATTTCTTGGATGGTTCCTTTTATCTGGGAAAACTCTAGAATCTTTTCTAGTTTTTCTATGTCGTATCTGTCTTTGAATTCATCTAGAATTTCTTGCTTTGATTTTTTTTGTATTTTATCTATTACTCGTAGCATATCTACAACCAACTTTTTATCTGTAGAATCAAATATTTTATTGATAAAAGACTCTACTAGATTTCTGTGATTGATATCTATTGTAATATTTTTGAGTAGTAAAGAATCAAATAATCTGGATGTAAATTCAATAACTTCCGCCTCTGATTCCAATCCAGGCTTTCCGTAAATCTCTATATCCCACTGGTGAAAGTATCTATACCTACCTTTTTGTGGCTCGTCATATCGAAACACTCCTCCAAATGCAGAGATTTTTGCAGGAAGTCGCATTGATTTTTGTGATGCAGCATACCGTGTCAATCCCACAGTAAAGTCAAAGCGAAGTGCAACTTCTCTGTCTCCCTTATCTTTGAAATAATAGATCTCGTCTCTAATTGCAGACCCTGACTTGGTCTCTAGTACAGACAATAGTTCAATTGGCGATGGATCCATAAATAAAAATCCGTATAGATTTGATAATCTTTTGAAATGATTTCGGATATGTTCAATGTTTGAATTTTCCTTATCTTCAAAGTCTTTCATTCCACGAGGCAGTTCCAAATTGTTTTTCCAATATGATCTGCTGATTTAGATATTTCTGTGACAACTGCAGAACTGTCTATATTTCCCCGCCCATTATGCTGGGAATATAGTTGGGGCACGAGATTTTGCACTATTTACTTCTAAAACTACGTGACTCAAGATTCTCATTAATTTGGGGGAATGGTAATTATTTTCTTACTTGGTATGGTTATTTTACCCTACTAAGTAAGTAATTACTACCATCTTTAAATAATACACTGTGTATACTATATCGTGAAACAAAACACAACAAACAACCAAAATCTAGTAAGAGATGAAACAGAGACTCGTTCCGTATCACAAGTCATCAATGCCAAAACAACATTAGAAGGCGAAGGATTTGTGGTGCATAGAGCATTTCCAAATGGTTCACTTAGAGAGTTTTATACATTTCTTTTGTTAGATGAGATGGGGCCAATTGAAATATCTGCTGGAGAAGCAAAAGGAGCACCAGATCATCCTCACAGAGGATTTGAGACTGTCACATACATGATTAAAGGCGTCTTTGAGCACAAAGACTCTCAAGGACATTCAGGAAAAATAAAAACTGGAGACGTTCAATGGATGACTGCTGGTTCTGGTGTAATTCATTCAGAGATGCCAGAAAAAGAATTTTCGCAAAAAGGTGGTACACTGCATGGATTTCAGTTATGGATCAACTTGCCAAAAAAAGACAAAATGATGAAACCACGTTATCAGGATATTCCAGCAAACAAAATCCCAATAGCACAAAATGACGGTGTCAAAGTAAAGATAATTGCAGGGGAATCAATGAGAGAAAAAGCAGTAATTGAAACAAGAACTCCTATAATGTATCTTCACTTTACCTTACAGCCTGACTCCAAAGTAACACAAATCATTCCACAAAACTATAATGCATTTGCATATGTTGTAAATGGGGAAGGTTTGTTTGGAGACAAACAGATTCATGCCCACAAAGAACAAGTTATTCTCTTTGGGCAAGATGGAAATGAAATAACTATCAGAGCATCAAATGATTCATCTACACCATTGGATGTACTTTTGATTGCAGGTATTCCACTTGGTGAACCTGTTGCTCGTTATGGACCATTTGTCATGAATACGGAAGATGAGATCAAACAAGCAATACTAGATTACAACACTGGGAAAATGGGCAAAATTGACTTTTGAGATGATTAATTTCATTTCTAAAAGCCGATTTTCATTCCCGTAATCACTTTTTTATAATCAGATAATATTTTGCTACTAGGTATGGAAACAGAATTTGAAAAAGAGAAAAGGACTCGCATTCAAGTAGGGTGTAATGCTGATGAAATATGGAGTGTTCTTGGAAAGACTTGGGCCCTATTAATTTTGAAAAAACTTACAGAAAATGAATACACACGATTCAACGAAATTAAAAAAGCAATTCCACAGATAAGTAATACCGTATTATCTGAGCGACTGCGTGATCTTGAAGTATACGGTCTAATTACAAAAAAAATCTATGCCCAAGTGCCAATACGAGTAGAATACAGCATAACAAAACAAACAAGTGAACTTGGGAAAATTCTAAAACAGTTAGATATCTGGGTCATAAAATGGCGAAAAGAAAAACCCAAAAAGAAATAAAAATACAACACAAATCCTTTTAATTTTATATCTTCAACAAATAACATTGGAAAAAAATTGGGTTGATCTTGGTTCTGTAGATTCATTGAAGTCTAAACCATTACAGGAAATCAAAGTGGGGCAAATTACTATTGCATTATCTTATCAGGATGGTAAGTTTGGTGCAGTCTCTGGTGTTTGTAATCATGTTGGAGGCCCATTAGGTAATGGGAAACTAGACGGTGACTATATTGTATGTCCATGGCATAATTGGAAATTTCATAGAACAACTGGATTTGGTGAACCAGGATTTGAAGAAGACAGAGTTCCTCAATTTGAGCTAAAAATTGAAAACGAACATCTCTTCATTAATACAAATTCCATTACTCAGAGAAACAAACTGCCTCATCCATCACATGCATTAGCACGAGAAGTGAGACGAGAAGATGGACCAATACGAGTAGTAGGGATTTCAACTACAATAATGGATTCAAAAAATCCTCGTTACTCTACTTCAGATAAATTACTTGAAGTTGCAATTAATCATGCAAAAAACGAGCTTGGAGCACAAACAATGTTTATTCGTCTAAATGATTTAAAATTCAGAGCATGTGAAGGCTATTATTCAAAAAGTGCAAAGGCCTGCACTTGGCCTTGCTCCATTACACAAATGGATGAGACAGACCAGCTAGTACAAGTCTATGAAGCACTAGTTCATTGGGCAGATGTCATAATTGTTGCAACTCCAATACGTTGGGGTGCTGCAAGTTCATTGTACCATAAAATGATTGAGCGATTCAACTGCATTCAGAATCAAATTACTCTAAATAACAAATCCCTAATTCAAAACAAGGTTGCAAGTTTTATCATCACTGGAGGCCAGGATAATGTTCAGGATGTCGCAGGTCATATGCTTGGATTTTTTGCAGAAGTTGGATTTGTATTTCCACCATTTCCGTTTATTGCACATACAAGAGGATGGGATGCAGAGGATATGGAAAACAACATTGCATATGTAGAAAAAAGTGAAGGACTCAAGGAAGGAGCAAAAGATCTTGTCAGAAGAAGCATAGAGATGGCAAAAATAGTTCAGCACAAGCATATTTCTGAGCAAAAAATAGTAAAGGCTGGACGAAAGGCACAACCACTAAAAATTAGTGATACATGAATATTTTATCGATAAATATTTTTTTAAAATTTAGAACTAGAGAATGTTTTTATGTCAATATGTGTATTGTATGTTCTGTCAGAAAATACCAGTAACGACTCTGAGATTTCAATATGTGACATTATGAAAAACAGAACATCAGAGATAGTTAAAAAAATTGAATGCCAGCTTCCACTAACTGTACAGCAATATTCTGATCTTTATACGGCATATCTCCACTCAATTGATGATGTGTTTGGTACGTGTTATATCTCACAAAAAGAGTTTTTTGACAAGTTAGGTATTTCTCAGGGGGCTCTAAGAAATTTTGACAAGTATCTAGAGTCAATAAGCAAGTCATACCAAAACTGGATTGATCTGAGTTCAAAATATGGACAAGACTATGTACAGACACGATTATCCATGATAAAGTCATCTGATCAATTTATTCACATGGCAATGGATTCGTATGCAAAAATGTTGGTAAAATTCAATGAGATGTGTAATTCAAACACAAGAAAACTTGTTAAATAATCTCATGCGATAAAAATTAACATGATTGAAAGAACAGTCAAAATTGTCGAACCGGATAAAGGAAGACACATAGCAATTGCTAATGATATAAACACAATTCTTGCATCAAAAGAAGATACTGAAGGAACCTATAGCATTTTAGAAATCAAAGTATTCCCAAATGGAGGTCCATTACCACATATTCAAACACGTGAACACGAAGGGTTTTACATTATTGAAGGGCAGATAGTTTTTAATGTAAATGGAAAAAGAATAGAGGCAAACCCAGGAACATTTGTAAATGTTCCACCAGGGATCTTACATAGTTTTAAAAATGAACAAGACAAAGTTGCAAAAATAATAGTTGTTTTATCACCACCTGGATTGGAACAACTTTTCGTTGAGGCAGGAATAGAAATTTCTGATAATCATGTCAAACCACCGCCTTTTGATGAAAAACAGAAGCAAAAATTGATGAATATATTTCCTAAATACGGAGTTAAATTACAATGACAAAACCAAAAATTCTTGCATTTGCAGGAAGTACTAGAACGGATTCATTTTATAAAAAATAGATATCCTATACCTAATTTTAGATGGAAATAGTGCAAAATCTCATGCCCTAACTATATACACCCGCCCATTATGCTCCCGTTACAATTTGAACCAATTAGAATGATTTAGGTTCAAATTCAAATTATCATACGTCTTAAAAGATTGAAAGAGGGGGTGAGGAAAGATATCATCACCAAAGATAATTACCTAAATTCAATACAGCATATTCAATTGAAATTAATCTCGCTTGATAAAAAAATAGAAAATTGCACCAAATGTCCCAGACTCTCATTGTACATAAGAGACATAGCCAAAAATAAGGTAAGACGATTCCAAGATCAACAGTATTGGGGAAAGCCTCTTTCAGGCTTTGGGGATATCAATGCAAAATTGTTCATTGTTGGACTAGCACCTGCAGCTCATGGTGGAAACAGAACAGGTAGAATGTTTACAGGTGATTCCTCAGGGGATTGGCTTGCAAAAGTATTGCACAAAAATGGATTTTCCTCAAAACCAACAAGTGAAGCAAAAAATGATGGACTAGTACTAAATAATGCATACATTACTGCTGCAGTTAGATGTGCGCCACCACAAAACAAACCAACTAGAGAAGAAATGCAAAATTGTTTTAATTATCTACAACAAGAATATAAAATTCTAAAAAATGTTATAGTTATTTTATGTCTTGGAAAAATTGCTTATGATACGACATGTAAATTAGTACATGTAAAGCCAGAAAAGTTTGGACATAATAAATTATTTAAGTATGACAGAATTAAAATTCTAACTTCATATCACCCATCAAAGCAAAATACACAGACAGGTAGACTAACATGGAAACAATGGTCTGCAGTTTTTCAAAAAGCAAAAAAGATGACAAGATAAAATGGAGTTTTTTAGAACAAAGAATTTTTAAAATTTGGTTTGATACTGTAATACCTTTGTCAATTATTTTCATAAATATTCTAGACTGTATGATGACTTGAAATTACTGATAATTCAAGGTATGTAAAGCTAGTCTACCACAATTTACCTTGTTTTTTTAATATAGATTTGGTATTGCCAGAAATAGTATCTAATGTGTGCAAATCATAATTTGCATCTGTAAAATCAACTCCTGTAAGAATTGCACCTTCAAAGTTTGTATGCCTAAGATTTACACCGCTTAAATTGGCCTCACTCAAGTCAGCACTTCTCAAATCGGTATAAAACAAGTCAGAACCTCGAAGGTCTGCACCTCGAAGGTCTGCACCATACAAGTCAGCATCCCATAGTTTTGCATCAAATAGATTGGTTGTTCTCATATCAGCGCCTCTTAATTTGACATAAAACAGGATTGCACCACTCAAGTTAGCTCCGCTTAGATCAGTACAACTTAGATCAGCATTGTGAATGTCTCTGTTTTTAAGATCAACCCCGCTCATATTGGAATTTGATAGATTTCTTCCAATCAAATCCTCATAATCAAAATTAACGCTTGAGAGATTTCTTTTTCTAAAAACGTCAGATGAATTCATGGTATATTACAAATAACACAAAAAAGCATATTTGAATTAAGATATAAAGAAAAATTGGTAAACAAGATAGAAATCAATCAGGATAGAGATCCCTAACAAATCTCATAATTAGAAAAATTTTAGATGTAATTTTTTAAAAATACAGGAGATGAAGAATTTATATTACAAGGTTAGATTCATTGATCCAACATAAGGAGGATGTCATCTCAATTAATCGCAAATTCCTTGACATGTTATCTTCCTTATGATAAATGTTCTAAAACATAATTTAGAAAATATCCGTCACATAATCATCTCCCCAGAGAAATGGTAAAACTAATTTTTAACACTAATTAATTCAATCAATAGCATTGTAAATCAGCCAAGAAAAATACTAGATATTTTAAAAATAAGATTTGTTAAAATTGAATATAATATTATGAATAGTTGGAGTGTCAAATAAAAAGATCAATATAAATAATATTTCTCATAAAACTTGGTATGCCAAGAATAACCCATTTTGATATTCCAGCAGATGATCCTCTTAGGGCACAAAAATTCTACAAGGAGGTATTTAATTGGAAGTTCGAAAAGTGGAATGGCCCAATGGAATATTGGATGGCATATACAGGTGATGAAAAACAACCTGGGATTAACGGCGGTCTTGCAAAGCGATTGCCAGGTCAATCAGGTATGACAAATACAATTGAGGTTCCATCAATTGATGAGTATTCAAAACTTATTCAATCAAAGGGAGGCCATATACTAGTCCCTAAAATGTCTATTCCAGGAGTAGGTTATTTCGCACAGTGTATAGATACCGAAGGGAACACATTTGGGATTATTCAGATGGAACAAAACGCAAAATAGTTTTTGTGTTGTTAAAAATAAAATAGAATGCAAAAACAAGATTTATTATGAATAATTTCTTTGTTTAAAGATTTTTTTAAACAATGATTGGTTAGTACCTGAAAAACCATCTAAATTAATAATTAGCAAGATTTCAAAAATATAATTGAGTTACAAGTTTTTAGATCATGCAACGGATGCAATTATTGAAGTCATTGCTAAAGATCTCAAAGAGGCATTTTTAGTCACAGCAGATGCTGTGATCAATCTCACACTAGATAAGGACAGAGTGGAAGAGAAAGAACAAAGAGAGTTTACTGCACAAGGAAAAGATCTCAGATATCTTTTGTTTAGTTGGCTTGAAGAGGTGACCTTTATTTTAATCACAGAGGGTTTTGCAATAAGAAGAATAGATATTGAAATTCAAGAAAATAATGGCTACAAGATATACGCTAAAGCATATGGAGAGTCACTAGAGTTTCTAAAACATAACTTCAAAGTCGAGATAAAGGCCCCTACGTTTTACGATATGGAGATCAGACAAAATGGTCAAGTTTACATGCGCTTTTTACTTGATCTATGAGTTGTGTGAATTATTCTTGGCAAATCAATAGAAGAAATTATACGTGTTTTTTAAAAGTAAAGAGGATTAAGATCATAACATGCGAACTAAGCTAGGAGTATTTTTGGTATTTTCGCTAGTTTTCGTTATGATCGTTCCAGCCAACGCAGCTGTGTCTTCTATATCACTTGAGAAGGATTCCTACACAATAGAGGAACTAATGATATTTATTGGAAAAGAACAAACTGGGAAAAAATCAGTTTTTGTGGTTATTGATAATCCTACAGGAGTCTATGTAGGGATGCTTTCAGATCCTTCATCAGATGTGGATGGATCATTTTCAACAATTCCAAGAGAAGTAACAAAATTTTTTAAATCCAAAGGAATCTACAATGCAACTGCATTTACGGATGATCAAAAAAAGAATGAGGGGTTAGCCATCAAATTACAATTTGATGGAAACAAAATTTTTGTTGTTCCAGATTTTGTACTATCACTTAATTCAATTCCAGACAAGACAATAGAGGAAAAAAAGACCTTGACGTTTATCCCTACATTGACTCAATCATTAACAGGGGTAACATACAGTCTTGAAAAAAATCCACCAGTTGGCGCATCTATTGATGAACAGACAGGAAAATTCACATGGACTCCCATCGAATCTCAGGGTCCAGGTCAATATGTTTTTGACATAGTAGTAAAAAAAGGAGGATTGGACGATAGACAAAGTGTAAAAATAATAGTAACTGATGCAATTACAACACCAATATGTACATCTACTCAGCATTTGAGTAATGGAGTCTGCGTTGCAGATACATCAATCCCTATTCCTGAACCTAAACCAATACCAGAACCAAAAGAAACAGGAATAGCATCTTTTGTTGATCCTAAAAAAGATCCACAGTCTTATGTTGACAGATACAACAATGAGCCAACCTACAAGAAATGGTTTGATGAAAACTTTCCAGAATATTCTTCAATTTATGAAGC
>JAEMQG010000079.1 GCA_022758935.1 Candidatus Nitrosopumilus sp.
CCCCTAGCATTGCTTTGGCACCTATTATTCCAACTGCAACAATAATAACTGCAATTGCAATTCCTACCAAAATTTTTTTGTTCATGATTATACTAAACTTTCTGCATATAATATCGTGATCCCCATTGTCATTTAATGAGAATGGTCGTAATGGATTATATTCAAAACTATTCACAAAAATTCGTTATACTTGGAAATACATTACATCGTTCTGGCAATTCACCTCATGGTCGGACTAACATTGGTCTACCTGTCTCTGAAAGCTTTCAAAAAAACAAAATATCTGCCCATGGCACTTTTAGCAATTGGATTCTCTCTAATAGTTTTGGGTGATACAGTTATTGGGGATCTTCTAGAATTGATCGTGGAATCATCTACAGCTGATCTTATATCCGAACTAATTGAGATTCCTGGATTTATAATATTGATACTTGCGGTGAAAAGAAGCTGAAATGGAAGAATCTGATGAGATTTTATCTGTATTGTCAGACGAACAAAGCAGAGAAATAATGAAATCGCTCTCCAAGGCAGAATTAACCATACAACAAATTTCTAACTTGCTAAATATTCCACAATCGACTGCATATAGAAAAGTAAAAAAATTAGATGAACTAAAAATCATTAAAAAAACTAAAATAATAAGAACACTAGAGGGTCTTGATGAGAGTTTTTACAGAAATTGGGTTTATGAAATTATCGTTACATTCAGAGATGGCATTCTTTCATACAAAATAGAACATGTAATGATGCAAGATAAAATTGAGAGGCTCTGGCAAAAATTCTCTAAATAATTTATCTATTCTCATTTTTTGAAAATGATCGACATCTATTATATCCAATTTTACATAAACAAATCATGAAATCAAAAGCAATGAAATTAGCAATAATTTCAATGGCATTTTTGATGTTAGCTACGGGAGCTCTGTATCTCTTTGTATCTACTCAAGCAATTGCAGAAGCTAGTCAAGCATTTAACGAGAATGCAGGTAAGCCCCAAGAGTTTGAAAGTGGCGCTTTTATAGAAACCGCATTTTTTGCTGCAGTTGGCGCTGCGTACATTCCAATTGGATTGTGGGCAACTATTACCAGACACACCAGCAAGGTGCCTTATATTTTGGCAATAGGTGGCTCGGTGGCTCTGATTGGTCTGTACATATTGTCTAGAAACGCAGATATTCCATTTGTAGGCCAACAAGACGATGTCGGCTTTATTGACATCCTAAGTAAAGTTCTTCAAGGCGGAATCATAGCAGTTTCAACATACATCATAATGTCCATTAGACGTGAAAAGAAAGCTAGTCTTTTAGCATAGACTAGTTTTTTTATTTTTTTACATCTGTATTTTTTGTCTTATTTCCACATCAATCAATAAATTATGCTTTTGAGATTAAACCCCCATGGAATCTACACAATATGAAATTAGACGAATTTTTGGATTTTTATTTATTTGTGTAGCCGCCGCCGTGGCAATTGCATCCGTTGTAAGCGAAATTTCATTTTTAAACAATTTACCAAGTTATTTCTATGGCATTGTTTGGTTTGGGACATTTGGTTTAATTTTTGGTTTTTATTTTTTGCATTTTAAAGAAAAAACTAGCCTGATACGAAATCGGATGAAAAATAGTTTGTCCTGGCCACTATATGTCAAAATAATAAATGGAAGTTGTTGGGCATTACCATTTGCTCTAATTGGAATTTTTCCACAATATTTTCAATATTTAATATTGCTAGGAATAGGGTTGGGAAATTCTTCAACATATATTTTCATGAAACTTTATAGTAATCAAAGTAATAAAGAACAAATGTTAGTAGGCCTAACTGCATTATTTGCAATTCCATTAGCTATAGAAATTGATACGTCCATATTTGTATCTCATCAAGATATTGCTATTTTATTATCTAGGCTTTTAATTTCAATTTCATATGCAATAGGCGGTGTATATGCTTTATTTTCAAGAATCAAAATATGATAATTATCTAATTAAATGAATGATGAGAAGTTTAAAGTGTTATGGGTATTTATTTTCAAAGGATATTGACCGTACTAATTTTAATGAGAATTATAATTTTCATTTTGGTGAACAATGAGTTGTACCTAGTTAACTTGTTTGTGCCTCGATAGTATGATGATGAGAAAATAACTAGCCCCTAAATCTACATTATTTTTATAAAAAACCTTAGATTGAATATATTCAAAAAATAATCCCGATCCAAAAACACTTGATTTTTTTATTGCTTTGATTAAATGTCGATAATTGCAGTTTACCCACCACAATACAACAATTCCATTGGCATTTCAAAGAGAAATAGAGGGAGTCAGATACTATCTAACACCTCAAGGAAAACTGTATCCCTCAATTACCACGGTACTATCTAAGACATCGGACATGTTAGGTCTTGATGAATGGCGAGAAAGAGTTGGAAATGATATTGCAGAACAAATAATGAAAGAAGCACAAATTCATGGAACAATGACGCACAAGCTATGTGAAGATTATCTGAACAATAAAGAATCAGAGGGAGACTTTTTGGAAATACCAAAGAATCATTTTGAAAAACTAAAACCATACCTGCATAAAATGAATAACATTAGAGGAATTGAGCTTCCACTGTATAGTGACGAGTTTGAAATTGCGGGAACCTGCGACTGTGTTGCAGAGTATAATGGAGATTTATCAATTATTGATTTTAAGACAAGCAGGAGTAGACTGGTGGAACATTATGATAAAGTTCAGAAATATTTCATCCAGGCTACGGCATACTCTCTTATGTGGAAGGAAAGAACTGGAACTGAAATAGATCAAATTGTAATTATTGGCTCAGAAGAAACCGGGAATGTTGCAGAGTTTATCAAAATACCATTTGATTTCAAAGAAGCGTTAATTGAAAAGTTAGAAAAATTCAGGCAATATAATGCCAATTAATTTAGTTCTAATTCTACATGGTTCAATTGTTAATCTTCACACCGTTTTCTAAAGGAAAAAGTACACAATCTATACTATCTCTCTTTACCACAGAAGTATAATGCTGAGGTATAGACAAGAGACTAGCCTGACTCATAACGAACGTTATAACTAAAATCATAATTCTGCAGTATTTTCATCTCCCGAACAGATGAGGATAAAAAATAATAGAATGTGTTTAATATTTGAGAGTAAACAAATTTTTGATGTCAAATAATTTTCAAGATAATTTCTCTGTACAATCAAAGAAATATTCGTTTTCTCGGCCTACGTACCCTGACGAACTGTTCAGGTTTTTATCTAAAATAACAACAGATCATCGACTAGCATGGGATTGTGCCACCGGAAACGGTCAAGCCGCAATCAAACTGTGCACATATTTTGATAAAGTAATTGCCAGTGATGCAAGTGAAAAACAGATTCAAAACAAATTTGAGCGAAAAAATATATTGTATAGTGTATTTCCAGCGGAAAAAGCAGACATACCAAATAATTCTGTGGATCTCATAACTATTGCACAGGGATTACACTGGTTTGATTTTGAGCGATTCTACTCTGAAGTAAAACGAGTAGCCAAAAATAAAGCAATCATTGCGGCATGGTCTTATACAATGCACAAAATCACTCCTGAAATTGACAAGATAAGTGACCGGCTGAATTTTGGCGGAGATATTTTAGGAGATTACTGGGCAAAAGAAATCAAATATGTCAAAGAAGACTACAGGACAATACCGTTTCCATTTGAAGAGATGACCACACCCAAATTTACGATAAGCACAAAATGGAATATGAGTCAGCTTCTCAATTATTTGGATACTTGGTCTGCAGTACAAAAATACCGTTTAGAGAATAAAATAGATCCACTGAAATTGATAAAAAATGAACTAAAACCATATTGGGAAGACGATCTTGAGAAAAAACCAATAACTTGGGCAATAAATCTCAAAGTTGGTATAATAAAGTAATTTCCTCTTGCAATTAAAAGAGAAAATTTACTTACGTTAACCTTTCATAAATTCAACACAAAAAATAGTTTTTTACGCATGTAACAATTTATGTTTTAAAAATAAAGAGTTCATCCTTGAGGGGATGGCTTTGGTATGTCTGATACGTCTAATCCCTGCTGTGACATCATTTTTGGGAATATGGACAAGTAAAAATATCGTATTCAAAAAATATCATAAAAAAATTATTGTTAATTCACAGTTAAATGATATTTCCTTGTCTTTACTCCAAAAATGTAATGCTCCCGTCGGGATTTGAACCCGAGATCACTGCCTTGAGAGGGCAGTATGCTTAGCCGGACTACACCACAGGAGCTTGCTCAAAAACAAATTCTTCTCAATTTAAAGGAAATGTTTTGACATTGAATCCATTTGTAAATATTTGTAATTTAGATGCTTTATACAAAATCTAAACTTAACACTTTATATGGATTTAAGAAAATTCGCAGATGAACAGAATCTAGTTAATTTTCCTATTGGTTTAGGAGGATGCAGAGCATCCAATTCTTTTTTTGATGCATGTGAATACAACATTACTATATTTGATGATAAATTAGATGCAGACAAAATTATTGCATATAATGATAATTTTGTAAAAATTCATCATGGTTCATTAAAAGAAAAAAAATCCAAAGTTCTTCTGCAATATGACGGAATGCAAATAATCCAAGATGAATCATGGGAACTTCGAATGTTTCTCTCAAAAATTAAAGAAAAACGTTTAATTTTTTACAAAGATTACGGAAAAAATTGTTTGATTGATTCCATCTTTTGTTGCGAAAAAAGCAAAGAAGGAATCAAAACTTCAAATGTTTTTTCAGCATGTTGGCAGTTATGTGCGTCTTATTTCTTATCTGATGCAATCTGCGCTCTAAATTTTTGTATACCTGGTCCATCCCATATGTTGGAAATGATGCGTAAATTTAAGAAAAATCAAATTAACAAACATATTTCAATAGTGACTGAAAACGTTGGTATTGAAAGAGCTATTCCTTCCCTATTAGAAAGAATGCTAAAATCAACAATCGGTTTTTCTGATTTGGTTGAAAACAATGGCCACTCAAAAATAATCCATAGAAAATATGATTTTTTTATTAAAAATTCAATGCTCTCTGACTGTTATTTTTACTTGGGATGCATAAACAAAGAAAATTTCATAAGAATAAAAGATACTATTGATAGAAAGCCAGATCTTATACATATTCTAAAAGTTGCCTTTGATATTGAGGCTGACTCTAATCTGTTGAGACAGCAGGTTGAACTTGTTCAAAAATCAGACAATGCTATTCTTGGCAGCCTTTCCGGTGCGTAATTTTCCAGGGTTATTTACTAAGGTTTTAAAATAAGTAATATCTCTGAGTACATATGACAGATCAAGCATGTGGATGCGAAGCAGATAGCGGCGATCCAACTTATTCATGTGACTGTGATATGCAAGGTCATTGTATATGCAGCGCAGATTGCAAATGTAAAACTCACGTTTGTAAAGAAGCAGTTGGACAACTTTAGATTATAGTTGTTTCAATTTTATTTTTTCTTTTAAAAAATTAATCCTCTTCCTCCAATCCCCATGATTTTACCAATTCTTTTTGGAACTTGTCGGATTGTTTTTCGTCTAGTGCGAATCCACAATTTTTGTGAGTTGGAACAACTGTCATCCCATCTAGCTTAAACTCCACCTCGTACAAGTGAACTTTAGAGCATTCACACATTCTACAATTTCTTTAATTTTCCTCTATATTTGCTTATTTGAATAACGTTTAACTATCTGTAATGACCAATTTTTATTGAATTGAAGACATCATTTTTAGCTTTACCTGTAATGGCAATTTTGATTTTTGGAACTGTTCCGTTACCCTATGCAGCTGCACAGATGCAAGCAGGAGGCGTTAATCTTCCAGGTGATCCAAAATGGTATGCTGGTATAGGTCTCAAACAAGGTGATTTTTTTAGATATTCAATGTGTCACGTAGATTACAAAGAGTGTAGCGAATTTGAAATGGATATTTGGATTAAAGGTGACATAAAATCTGGAACTGAGGAAAAGTGGAATACTGAAGTAGTTGTGTATGATGGCAACAAGGTGATTAAGGGTGAAATGGATTTAGGAAAGCTAGCGCCAGAACCATCTGGAGGAAGCGCTGATCTATCTGTTTACAGAGGTGCATTCAAATCATCTATTGTGTGGTTATCTGCTTTTGCAAATGGATATACTGAATCAGATGCCAAAGGGCCGAAAAAATTCTCTGCTAAATCATGGGGTAAAATTGGAAACATTGGTGGTGAACAAATAATTCCAACAGCAATTGAAACAGTTAAAGTTAAAGCTGGAACGTATGAAACTGTTCGGGTCTCTTGGAAGACCGGTGGTGCTGTAAGTAACGTTTGGGTAGTTGATGGGTTTCCATTTCCAGTAAAGGCTCAAACATTTACACACGTCTCATCTGGAATTCCGCCGTCAGAGTATAAATTTGAATTATTAGAGTATAAAGAAAACGTGCAAAAAGATCCGTTTGTAGGTATCACCTCTGATATTGACAACCCAGAATTAAAAAACTGCCCAAAAACTGATTCACTTACTAGTTCAATTCAAAGGTCAACCAAAAATTTTTCTTATCAAATTCACCTTTTCTATTCTCCAGAATATCCTGTACAAGGGTGTCCAATGAATTGTCAATTTAATTTTCTTAGCAAATACCATGATGTAGAATTCTTGAATCAAGTTCAGTATGATCTTCTAGTTGTTGACGATAAATTTAC
>JAEMQG010000028.1 GCA_022758935.1 Candidatus Nitrosopumilus sp.
CATGTATGATGCAAAAGTTTCCATTGGAACTATGGGTCCTCCAATGGCTGATCTGGCGCTTCAGCAAGCTCAACAAATCTCCGATGCAGAAGAACTACACCTTTATAGTGATAGGCTTTTTGCAGGAGCTGACACTTTGGGAACTGCAGAAGTTCTCAAAACTGGAATTGAAAAAATGCAAGGAAAGATGGATATTGTTTTTTCTGGACACAGAGCTTCTGACGGCGAGACAGGACAAACTGGACCACAAACTGGATGGAAACTTGGTTTCACATTTCTAGGTAATGTAATTAGTTATAATGTAGATTTAGAAACTAGAATGATTCGTGCAAAACGTTTGATTAGTTTGCAGGGAGTTCCTAGTGTCATAGAAGAAGTCGAAGCACCACTTCCAGTTTTTATCTCAATTGATCCTACCTACAAATCTAGTTTTGATACAGTTTCTCAAAGATTATCTTTCCAAAAATACCAAAAAGAAGCAACTGAGCGTGCAGAAAACTACAAGGAATATTTTAAAGTTTTTAACGCTGACCAATTAGGTGTAGATAAAACACTTGTAGGACTTCCAGGTTCTCCTACAATTGTATACAAAGTTGAAAAAGTTCCTAAGTCAACAGCTACAAGACAAGCAGAAATTGTCGACGGTTCAAATCACGAACAGATCAAAAAAGTCGTTGCACGAATGAAGGAGGCCTTATCGGCAATGGTGATAAAATAATGACCGAAAATTATAGACACTTGTATGTTGTAATTGAGCACATAGATGGAGAGTTTCTTCATGTAAGCCTTGAAATGATTGGAGAGGCAAGACGTCTTTTAGATAATTTTAATTCAAAGTATTCTTCAAATGAAAAAGTAGTTGCAGTAATACTTGGATATGACATAAAAGATATGTCTAAACAATTAATTGAATATGGGGCTGATGTTGTAATCTATTCTGATCATCCTGAACTAAAGGATATACGAAATACTATTTACACCAAAGTTATTAGTCAAATTTCTCAAGATAAGAAAACTCTAGATGATGTAGAGCCGCTATATGCAGGTGAAATAAAAAGGCCAAGATACATGTTTTTTGCAGCAGATAGTATAGGTAGACACCTTTCATCAACTGTTCTAACAGAATTAGAATCTGGTCTAGCTTCCGATATCAATCAACTAGTAATTGAAGACATTGAGATGTCTCATCAACAAAAAACAGGAGGAAGTAAGGAAATCTATGCAAAAACTCTAGAAATGTACAGACCTGACTTTTCAGGATTCTTGTGGACTACTATTCTTTGTCTTGATAATCGCAATCCTGCATTTAAGCGAGATTACCATCCACAAGCTTGCAGTATTATACCTGGAGTTTTTGAACCACTAAAACAAGATCCAAAAAGAGAGGGAAAAATAATTGAATTTATTCCAAAAATTGATGACAAAGATCTCAGAGTTAAAGTTCTCAGCCGTAAAGTTATCCAGAGTGAAGTTGATTTTGAGACTCCAAGAACAATTGTTAGTTTTGGCAGAGGGGTTAAGGATGAACCAGAACAAAATATCAAGCTTCTAGAACAATTGGCAAAAGAATTGAATGCAGAAATCGGCATTACTCTTCCAATTTCCAAAAAGCCATTTTTAGTTAGTCAAGCATTAGATTCAAAATATATGATTCCAGACAGAGTAATTGGAACTAGCGGCCATAAAACAAGTGCCATGCTCTATATCGCAGCTGGAGTAAGTGGAGCAATGCAACATGTGTGGGGAATGAAAGATTCTGGATTTGTCGTGGCAATTAATCCTGACGAAAACGCTCCAATTAAAGATGAATGTGATATTTTTATAAAAGGAAGGATGGAAGATGTGATTCCTATGTTAATTGAAGAAATCAAAAAACAAATACACATTATTGAGGCGTAAAGAAATTTGGAAAAATATGATGTAGCAATTATTGGGGGTGGATCTGCCGGATTGGCGGCTCTGAAACAATTGTCAAATCTTGGAAAACAAGCCATTCTTTTAGAGGCGGGAACCAAAATTGGTGCTAAAAATATTTCTGGGGGGATTCTTTATTCAAAAAAACCAAATAACGGCAGAGTAACTAACGTTGAAGACGTATACGAAAATTTTCTTAATGATGCTCCATTTGAAAGGAAGATTACAAAATACATTCTTCATTCAACATCAAAAGATAAAGTGTATTCAATGGATCTTACTGCAGCACATGACTATCAATCTAATTTTGGTTGTTCAGTTTTACTAAACAAACTCAATTCATGGTTTGCCAAACAAGCAGTTGAAAGTTCTCAAAAATTTGGTGGGGGAATAATACCAGGAGTCCATGTACGCTCAATCATATGGAATGAACAAAAAAGAACATCAGTCATTCAAACTGACGAATTAGAAGATTTTGAAGTTAAAGCAATAATTGCAGCTGATGGGGTAAATTCAGAAGTTGCAGAGATGGTTGGTGCTAGACCAAAATTCACACCCACTCAATTATATCAAGGAGTCAAAGTAATCATAAAACTACCTGAAGACGAAATCAATAAAAGATTTGGAATAGGTGTGGATGAAGGAGCCGCCCATCTTTTTGCAGGCGATGTCACACTAAATCATATTGGTGGTGGATTCCTTTATACAAATCGTGAAACACTTTCAGTAGGTGCAGTATATCATTTTGATTCACAATTATCAAATCCAACAGAACCATACAGACTGATTGATGCATTACTGAAAAATCCAATGGTGAGTGAGTTTATCAAAGATCAAATTCCAATTAAAAGAGAAATCGATAAGAGTCTGCCACCAGAAGAACAACTCCGAATTCGTTTTGCAGTAGCCAAACTAATTAAAACATGGAATGAGATTAGAGGAGCGTATCTTTCTTCTAGTGGAAGGGAACGTCTAATCAATTCTGGCAAATACAAGACTGCCGAAGACATACAAACTGCATTATCAGCCACTCAAGAGAAAATGTCTGAACAGTATGGAGTTGCTTTTGGAACTGATTATGTTGAAATTGAATATGGTGCAAAATTGGTCCCAGATGGCAAGAGGTGCAGAATGAAAAAACCATTCTTCAAAAATATTTTGTTTGTAGGGGATGCTGCAGGAAGAGGAGTTTTCATAGGCCCAAAAATTGAGGGGTTGAATGTCGGAATAGATGACGGAGTAAGAGCAGCTAATGCGGTAGCAAGAGCACTTGACAAAGATGACTTTTCTGAAGGATATCTTGGTGAATTTTATTCTCAATTAGTAGAAGAAAGTCCATACACTGTAGATATGAAACAGATGGACAAGGATTATCTCAAGATCTTCCTTGATGCAGCTAAAGATATTCCAAAAGACATTATTGGTTCACGTTATGGTCCAATTTTAAAAATGATGTCAAATGAAACTTTAAGAGGAATCGCGGTAAAATTTGCAAACATTCTTGGGTATGAAAGGCTTCTGCCTATGATTGAATCAGAGGACACATACGTAAAAGTTCCAATACGACTGGCTGAAAGATTAGGAAAATCTATCTCACCATCATATTCTCCAAGTATTCCCTCAATTGCAGATCGTATTGCAAAGTTAAATTATAATGACGATCATAAATCTCACATAAAGGTTCTAAATTCCAATAGTGAGTTTATGAAAAAGATGGTAATACTATGTCCCGCAAAGTGTTACAATGAAGAAGGTGGAAAAGTCACGATACAACATGAAGGATGCATAGATTGTGGTACTTGTTCACAAGAGACAGAGTGGAGACATCCTATCGGAGAAAAGGGAATTCACTATCAATACGGTTAAATTTTTCTTGAATTAGACTGCAATCTTTATGTGTTTTAGTTCGTCATACAACTGTCTCATTCTAAAATAAAACGAATCAGTTAAAGGAGGAATGAGGGTAAATGCAATATAGAAATCCTCTGCTTCTCGGATGTACCTGTTAACTTTATCATTTTTTGGTAACTGGGAAACAAAATTCATGTTGTTTAATCGGTCAGCAAGTTTGATTATTTTTACATCATATGATGAGTTTACAAGTTTGGCACAATATTCTTGAAATCTAACATGTTCGCGTATCTGTTCATGATATTGTTGATATGTTTCAAGTGGAATTACTTTCAAATTTGTTGCAACATTGTATGTATATTCTCCAAATCTATGTCGGAAATACGCATCAAAACCATATGATTTTGAAGTGTATTGTTCTAATATTTTTTCATCATCTTCTAATACATCGTGTAAAATAGATGAAACAATTTGCAGAGTAGTAAGTAATTTGCCTGTAGATTTGTAATGTCTAATTACATCAATTGTCACTGGAAAAATATGTGTTTCCAAAAATGATGATGTACCATCATCTCTTTTAAGATCACTGTGAACCTCTTCAGCTAACTCTACTGCACTCTCTATAAAACTACCAATTCTAATATTTCCCTCATCTTCTATAACTTTGAATAAATCATTTTTTGTTGCTTTTTGAATATTCACTATCTATTATTATCGTTCATCATTCAAAAACTTGTTTATTTTGATTA
>JAEMQG010000194.1 GCA_022758935.1 Candidatus Nitrosopumilus sp.
CATTTGTGGATACCAGGGTACTATAGACGGTGTTATCGAATACTTGGCACCTAAAGAATTTGTCACAAAGGAAGAAAAACGTAAAGATGGAAGCTATGAAATTAAGTATGAATCCTATGGATAGATTACATCAGACACATTTGTAATAAATTTATTTCATTTAAAATTCAATTTTTCAATCACAAATTTAGGAAAATATTGTTATGATTTTATGGAACCTGCAACTACTTTATCTGTGAAATTATATCATCCATGATTTTTTGATTTGATGCTGCAATAAATGAAATTCTTGTTTTATAACTAAGATCTGCATCAAGAGGATTCAACTCTGCATCTAAAAGTATGCCGCCAGCTTCCTTTACTATCAAGTATCCCGCCGCAATATCTTGAATTCTAATTTTATCTCTAAAGTCTATAAAAATATCTATCAATCCTCTTGCAAAAAAGGCCATTTCGAGGGCATTTGCACCAAAATGCCTAATGTGATTATGTTGCTCAAATATTGGATGTAATCGATTCATTAATTCAATTGTAGCGCCTGATGTGTTTATTCCAATGATTTTGTAAATTGGTTCTTTATCATGAACTTTGATTTTTGATTCATTCAGAAATGCTCCTCTACCTTTGGATGCCCAATACATATCTCCATTTGATAAATTTGTTATTACTCCGTCTGTAACCGAACTCAATTTATCCTCAGTTGCAAATGCTAGTGAACTACAAAAAAATGGAACCCCTCTTACAGCATTTGCAGAACCATCAATCGCATCCATGATAATAAACCCTTTAGGCTTTTTAGATAATTCGACTCTACCACATTCTTCTCCTAAAACAATACAATCAAAATTAATCTCTCTCAGATAATCTAATACTGTTTTTTCAGCAATAATATCGATGTTACGTGAAATATCTCCACCCGCACCTCTCCCAAAATCTCCTCCGGCATCATCAGTGCCAGCCAAATCTTTTACATTATCATAAATCCGTTTTGAAACCTCTCGAAGAATTTCAATTACTTGCATTGTTCTCTTTTTCCATCTTCGTAATTTAAGTGAAAGAAGTTTTCTAGTTTTAAAAGCTAAACTCTATAAAACTTTACACTTTACCGTTTCTTATTACCATTTACCACTAAACATAATGCATGTCGTACATTGAGAATAGGCAAAGTATTGAATATCATCTAGATAGAATCAAAGATAAAGGCAATTCTGAACCAAGAACTTTAGTTTTACAGTGACAAGAAGTGACAACACTACACCAATATCAATGAAATACAAAACCACCAATAATGTGCTAAACCATTCCTAAATCCTTAAGTCAATAGAAAATTTACAATGCCGTGGAGAAAATTCTAGTTTTTACTCTAGTCTTGATTTTCACACTTGCGATAATTCCCAATGCCTTTAGTGATCCAATCTTATATGATCAAAAGCTAATTGTCAAAAAATATGTTGCAAATTTGTGTTGTGTGGTAACCACAATGACTTTTGTTGGAGATGATATCTTGATTGTACAAAAAAATGATGGGGCAGTTCGTTTAATTCGAGATGGCGTTTTATTGGAAAAGCCCGTTCTTGATGTAAATGTTAATTCAGGTGGAGAGACTGGCATGTTGGGTATTACTAGTGTCAATTCATCAGTTTATCTTTATTTTACAGAGGCAAAAATAGATGGCGGTGAATCATTAGGAAACCGAATTTTCAAGTATGATTGGGATGGAAACAAATTGATAAATCCTATTTTGTTAAAGAAACTTCCTTCAAATACTTATCATAATGGGGGAGCCATGGTGGTAGGATTGGATGACAAAGTGTATGCCGTGATAGGAGATACTGGACGGTATGGGCTTCTTCAAAACAAGGCTCTTGAGTGGTTGAATAGTTCTGATTTACACATGAGAGATAACGGTGTAATTTTACAAGTAGAACCAGAAGGCCCATACTATGCCATGGGAATTCGAAACAGCTTTGGACTTGCAGTGGACCCTGTGACTGGAAATTTATGGGATACTGAAAATGGAGATGATGATTTTGATGAAATCAATATGGTTCAAGAAAAATTTAACAGTGGTTGGATAGCGATAATGGGGCCTGCAACAGAATCTCAACTAGAGGATCTTCCAGGCTATGAGGATTATGTTTATGATAATCCAGAATTTAGTTGGGAGAAAGTAGTTGCTCCAACAGCATTAAATTTTGCAAAATTTAAGGAGACCCGAGATTATGATAACTCTCTTTTTGTAGGTGATTGTAATAATGGTAATCTTTACAAATTTGAATTAAATGAAGAACGAAATGGATTTCAATTTATCAATTCATTTCTTCAAGATGATGTAATCAACAAAAATGAAGTCATGGATGAGATCATAATTGGTACTGGATTTGGATGCATTACAGATATCGAAAGAGGTCCTGATGGTTTTCTATACGTTGTATCATTAAATGATAAGGCAATATACAGAATAACTCCAAAAGAATCACTTAGTGTAACTGATTCTGATGTGAAAGGAGGGGGGTGTTTAATCGCTACTGCAACTTATGGTTCTGAACTGGCTCCGCAAGTTCAACAGTTACGAGAATTTCGAGACAACAAACTACTCAAAACAAAATACGGAAGCAACTTCATGAATACATTTAATGATTTTTACTATTCCTTTAGTCCAGCAATAGCTCACTATGAGCGTGAAAATCCAATGTTCATTGAAGCTGTTAAAATTACTCTTACTCCAATGATTTCATCGTTATGACTTCTGAACTATATTGATATGGATTCAGAAACAAAAGTATTAGGTTATGGAATTAGTTTGATTGTATTGAATTTAGGAATGTATTTTGTAGCTCCTGGAATTGTTATTTACTCAATTAAAAAAAGATTCTAATCTCTTTTGCAAGTAAAAAACTCAATTCGCCAATAGAAAGTATGTAACAGACTTTGCATCTCTTTTTTAAAACTTGGAAATAAATTCTTTGAAACATATCATGGCCAAGTTATACCGTTATTGAAACTATGTGACTAGGAAAAAATAAAAGCAAGAAATGTGGGTCAACATTTGAAAGCATAAATAACAATGAAGCAGCTCATCGTGTGTGAGTGGAAAAGATCAATCCGTTGTAAGCAAAGAAGCACTGATGAGCACAAAACCTGGAAAACAAATTATGAAACAAGGATTGTTCAAATCAAAAGGTTTTAAATTATTCAGTCAATACAAAGAAGAAGCAGAAAATGAATTTCCAAATTTTGCAGATAGATTTGCTAGGGATCTTTTAAATGAAATAAAATCTGATCCTTCTCCAAATTCTACACAACAAGCATTTGGAAATGAAATAGGCTCAACTGAAATTATTCTTCAAGCTTCCGAAATCCACTCTATAAAACTAAAATTGGAAAATCCAGAAATAATCAAAGATAGAGTTCTACGTATTTTAAATTCAAATTTTGTAAAAATGACTTTTCCTGTATTTAATGCGTTATTTGATGCAGCTTCAGAGTATACAGGAAAAAAAGATCCAAAATTAAGACAAAATGTAGTCGAAGGTCATATTTTGGCAATTGATCTTAGTGAGCCAATGGATAGAATTGTAGATAAGGATGAAGATTTGGAATATTTAGATGATTACAAGCTAATGAATCCATACATTTTGAAATTAGCTAGAGAGAAAATTTCTAAAGGGGGAGATGAAGTTCTAAAAGAATTTGAAAAAGGATTCCAAGATGCTAGGGTGGGTCAATATCTTGATGAAAAATTGAAATCAAAACCAACCAAAATTACCGAAGAAGAAATGACTCTATCTTATAAAAAATATCGATCTGTGATGGGCACAGCTGGACGAAACATGGCTCTTGCAGAAAGACCTCTTGGAGAAATTTTCTATTTGGGAATGGCAAGAGCTGCTGAAGGCGTGGGATGTGGAAATGAAATCGAAGATTCTATCAAAAATGGATTCGTAAAAATTCCTTCTTGGCCATTATATTATACTCTACTATCAAATGATGTCAAAAAAGGATTTGAAATAACGATGGAAAAAAGCAATTTGTATCTCCAAGAAGCTCGTCTAGCACTTGAATTACTGCCAGAAGGATTCTCACATAAGGAATTTTTAGAGTTTTTGTTTTTGACTGTTGAGCATTATAATCAATATTGGTATAATCAATTACAAAAAGCAAACAAATGGTCAGAGTTTGAATCTAAACTCCCTAAGTGATTAAATTGATGTGGTCTGAAAAATATAGGCCTCAGAATATTTCTGACATGATTGGTAATGAAGAATCTAGATCTTCAATAATTGAATGGTTCACAAAATGGAAAAAAGGAACAAAACCACTCCTATTAGTTGGTCCTCCTGGAATTGGAAAGACGACTATCGCCTATCTTGTCGCAAAACAGTTTAGGTATGATATGATTGGTTTGAATGCAAGTGACGTGCGAAGTAAATCTCAAATTAATGAAATTCTTTCACCTGTCTTAGGGAATAATAGCGTATTAGGAATTCCTATGATTTTTGTTGATGAAGTCGATGGAATCCATGGACGAGGAGACTATGGTGGTGCAGAAGCCTTGATTGAAATTTTAAAAGAACCTACAATTCCAATTGTATTGGCTGCAAATTCAGACATATCGGATAAAATGAAAAGTATCAAAAAAGTTGTTAAAACCATCTCCTTTAAACCAATTCCACCACGACTTTTGAAAGTATATCTTGAAAACATTTTGAAAAAAGAAAATGCAAACCTCAGTCCAGGATCTGTAATCAAAATCATTGATAAATCACGTGGAGATATTCGTTCAATGATTAATTTGACTCAATCTCTTGTCACAGGATTTAACCCTCAAACAGAAAAATCGTTTGAAAGCATAAATGTAGAAGATGGTATTAATGCATTTTTTAAAGCAAATTCAATTGACGAAGCAAGAGGCGTTTTGTATTCTATACAAATCGATCCAAGACTAAAAATCGATGCTTTTTACTCTAGTATTATTACAAGTAATTTAGATAATTACACACTTGCTAAACTCTTGGAAATTATTTCTAAAGCTGATGTGTTATATGGAAAAATTATGAAAACCCAAAATTGGAGATTACTGCGGTATCTTAATGAAATTCTGGTTGGATTATATCAGCATGATGAACGAATAAGATATACACAATACAATCTTTCATGGCCACTACTAAATCGTATTAGATGGGATGGAAAAAAAATCAAAGCATTATCATCTATTATGGCAAAGAAATTGCATTTATCTTCGAGTCAATTTATTACAACATGTTTTCCCTATGTGTTATTTTGTATAAAAAATAAAAAATTAGAATTTGAACTAGACGAAAACTTTGGTGATATTATTGAAAAGGAGATTGAGTTAATTCAATGAGTTGGAGAAAAATTCCAATGAAGTTTCCAGGTACATGTATTATTTGTAATGAAAAAATTGAAGTAAATGAAATTGGATTATGGGCAAAAGGGTTAGGCGTTAAACATGAAAAATGTGCCCAAATAAATGAACTTCAATGTATAGTTTGTAGAAGTTCAGCCGGATGTTTACAGTGTGAATTTCGAGATAATTGTGATATTCAGAGGGTTTCTCAGATGTGTATATGTAAAAAATGCAGTGAGGAAAAAAACTCTTTTGATTCTTACCAAAAATCAGTAAAAAAGAACTTTCCTCTGTTAAATCTAAATTCATTGTAGGCGTTTTGTTCAAAACCATCATCTCCAAATTAATGCATTTAAAATAACTAAAGTGGATTATGATAAATCCCAAAAAAATCAAACTAAATTAATATAGGCAGATTCCTTTTCTAAATTATCAAATGCATTCCGGAAAAATTGAGGAATATTCTAAGAGAAATAAAATATCATTACAGGGTGGAGGACAAGATAAAATCAAAGATCAACATGATAAAGGGAAACTCACCGCGAGGGAAAGAATTGATCTTTTATTAGATGCTGGCACTTTCACTGAAATTGATCCACTCATAACTCATCATTATCATGAATATGATATGCAGAAAAAGAAATTCTATACTGACGGTGTTGTTGGCGGTTATGGGACAATAAATGATAGACAAATCTTTGTGTTTGCTTATGATTTTACTGTGTTAGGTGGCACACTAAGTCAAATGGGAGCTAAAAAAATTACAAAACTCATGGATCATGCAATTAAGACAGGTTGCCCTATAATTGGAATAATGGATTCAGGTGGAGCAAGAATTCAAGAAGGAATTATGAGTCTTGATGGATTTGCCGATATTTTTTATCATAATCAATTAGCTTCTGGCGTTATTCCACAAATAACGGCAAGTATTGGACCATCAGCCGGCGGTTCTGTGTATTCACCCGCAATGACTGATTTTGTTATCATGGTTGAAAAAGTAGGAACAATGTTTGTTACAGGACCTGATGTAGTAAAGACAGTTTTGGGAGAAGAAATTTCATTTGATGATTTAGGTGGTGCAATGACACATGGAGCAAAAAGTGG
>JAEMQG010000043.1 GCA_022758935.1 Candidatus Nitrosopumilus sp.
TGTTGAATAAACAAGATATTTTGCAGTATTTTTTTGCATTAATTTGGCAATAGTCTGCTGATCTTCATTTGCAACTGCATCAAATAATTCTCTTACATATTCTTTTGATTTTTCATCTGAAAACACCTTTTCACCTTTCAATTTTTTCAATTCTACAAGCTCTGGGAATTTCATCTTCAAATTATCTGAAATTTTAATTCCCACAAATTCTTCAACTTTTTTCTTTAGCATGGGAAAAACATCATTTGATATTTTCTCTAGATCATCAAATTTTATCTTAAGTGAAAGATCATCTTTTGCTTTATCTGCTAACTGGAAAATTTCTTTTTCTTCATTGATTTCTACAGATAATTGTCCAAATAATGCCTCTGCAAATTCTTCAAATTCGCTCAATTCGTATGAAATCATAAAACACTACATTTAACATTATTCCTGTTCTAGATCTAAAGAAATTATTACTTTAAAATTAATTAATTTGTTGTACGAAAATGCAAGAATTTAGTCTAGATTTTCTAAAGTGTATCAGATGTGGGTCTAAATTAGACCTTGATATATTTAAAAAAGTAATAGAGATTGAAGAGGGAATTCTAGAATGCAAAAAATGTACCTTATGCTTTCCAATAATTAAAAAAATACCTATAATTTGGGATGATTTTTCAAAATACATTTCTGAACGAATTATGTTGGGTGGGAAACTGTTCAATTCTGTATCACACTACAAAATGAAAAAATTTCTTAGAGATTCACTGTCAAATTCTAAACGAAACAACGATGATAGAACAACACTTGAAAATAGATGGACTGCAATCTATCAAAATAGTCAAAAATCAAAATTTTATTCCTTAATCCAAAATGAATTATCTATTATTCCAAAATCAAAACTAGTTTTAGAATATGGATGTTCTATTGGGATAATGAGTAACTTTCTTGCAAATTTCCATCAGACTGTATTTGGAATTGATAGATCATTTAGTGCAATTAGTCTTGCAAAAAAAACACAAAAAGACAACATGGATTATTTTGTCGCTGATTCCCTGTCTCAAATTTTTGGTAAAATGAAATTTGATTTGATTTTAGCTTTAAACATTTTAGAATTCATTGAGCCCGGTGATCTGCTAAAACATGTTTATCAACAAATTTCCAAAGGCACATTTGTACTATCAGATCCTTATGATTTTGATAGAGGTAAAAATTCAGTTAAAAAACCACTAAATGAATTATCCCTTAGAAAAACCATTGAAGAAGTGGGATTCAATATTACAACAAAAACAAAAAAACCTTCTTATCTACCGTGGAGTCTAAAATTAAACTTACGCACAACTCTAAACTATAAAGTAGATTTGATAATTGCGAAAAAGGGCGACACTGATTTCATTTTATAATTTTATAAAATATGGGGTTTGTAGGTACCATTGAGTCAACACCTGAATACTGTGACGCGAATTTGTATATTGTTAAAAGTCTGATTGATATTTAGACACATTAAAAATCTTTAATGCTGAAAATCCTTGCCTTATATGTCAGTGATGACCTAATTAGATATGTTAAAAAATCTACTTGCGAAACTCAAACGAAATCAATTAAAAACGTCTGATGTTAACGCATTCAAAGAATCTGAAAAAAAGAACCCAGTCCAGGAAGAAAAATAAATGAAGTACGATTGTAAAGATTGCACTTATCACTGGGAAGGATGGATGGATTCCTTTGAGAAGGTACTTGTCCATGAAAAGACTCACTTAAAAAAAACTGAATGACTTAGTATGGCCGGTTTTCTAGGTGACAAACAAACTAATCTGGTACACCATTTGGCCAAGATGACAAAGGAATGTAAAGTTGTAGATGTGAAATTAAAAGACAGACAATACTTTACTCCCGATACTTTAGAAAACGCAAAAGGTTTGAATTTCTCTCCTTGTTTGTGGTGTAATGTAGATTAGTTTTAAGCTGTCAAAAGATGTAAAATATGTTTATGGGTTTGTCATACTAATCATAAACCATTAAATTTTTTTCTTCAAGCATACTGTGAATTTGGTGTACTGAACGGTGAATATCCTTTTCAAGTTTAGCGCCCACACACACTAATTTACCTGATGCAAAAATTAGGATCACTGTTTTAGGATCTAGCATTCTATGTATTAATCCTGGAAATTGCTCCGGTTCATACATACTTCTAGGTAAAGTTCTAGCGGCCTGTTCCAAATTAACTCTGCCTCCAAGATTAATTGATGACACAATATTTTGTATGGTTACCTGTGCTTCATTTTTAATTTTGATTTTACCTTTTCTTAATATCTCCACCACTTTGGATACTGCGGTTTCTGCTAATTCTTGGGATTTGGCACCGGTGCACACCATCTTTCCTGAGCTAAAAAGTAGTGTGGCTGTCTTTGGATTTTTTAGTCTAAAAACTGCACCTGGAAATTGTTCAGGATGATATTCTACATCTGGAAATTTTTTTGTGATATCTACAAGGTCTAATCTTTGATCAATAGTGGCAGAAGCTACAACATTTACTATTGCAATTAAAGGTCTAGTTTGAGTCATATCATTATCAATCTCTGTAGCTATACATCTGTATCTTGGTCTAATCTTAAACTCTTGTATCTGTTTCTTATTGTTACCTCAGTCACATTTGCGGCTTCTGCAATATCACGTTGAGTCATGCTTTCGCTATTTTTGATACACGACAAATAAAGCGCAGCTGCCGCAAGCCCCATTGGATCCTTACCGGCTGATTCCTCGTGTTCTCGTGCTACTTTGAGTACTTTAGCCGCATATCGTTTTGTCTTTTCTGTGATTCCAATTTTGCTTGCAATTCTTGAAACACACTGAATCGGATCAACAACTGGCATTTTTAGCTCCAATTCTCTATGTAGCAATCTATAACATCTGGCAATATCTTTTCTTTTAATGTTACCTGCATCTGAAACATCTTTAAGGGTTCTAGGCGTTTCAGTATCTCTGCATGCAGCATAAAGCGCAGCTGCAATTAAAGCTGAAATTGATCTTCCTCTAACCAATCCTTTCTCTAATGCTTTTCTGTAAATATAAGCTGCTTTTTCAATTACTGCATCGGAAAGTGCAAGTTTGTCTTTTAGTCTGGTTAATTCACTTAAAGCCTGTCTAAGATTTCTATCTGCTGATGCATGAACTTTACTTCTGCTGTCCCATGTTCTCAATCTTTCAATTGTGCTTTTCATTGCAGAGGTAAGCGGTTTTCCAGAAGAATCTCTGTTGATTGGATTTATGATAGTAGCAAGTCCTCTATCATGTATGGTAAGAGATGTTGGCGCACCAGTCCTAGTAGGATCTGCTCCCCCTTCTTTTGAAAATGATTTCCACTCGGGTCCGGGATCCTGCAACATTTCTGAAATCACATAACCGCATTTTCCACAAAACCTTTCACCAGTCACATTGTCTGTTAACATTCCATTTTTTCCACATCGTGCACAGATAGTGCCTGCATTGATAGCTTGTAAAACCATAAATAAGATCAATATTGGTTAGTTTGATTCCTATAATAACTGGTCTATTTGATGATTTTTCATTCAAATATCTGATTATCGTATCATCTGAGATCCATATTCAGTTAACCTTCTCTAATTTTGTATCATTTTTCACATTTTATGGTAAATTCACGATCAAAAATAGATGTAATTCCGATTTTGATTGTAATTTTGGAAATTTAGAATCAAAATACTCCTAATTCTCCTATGATTTTTCTTAGATATAATGGGATAAAATAACAGATTTGTTAAAACCCTACCTTAATACAAGTTCAATATAATCAAGAAACATGAAACATAACAATTGTACAAAATGCAAAGTTTGGATAAGTGACAGGCAAGACAAATATCATAATCATAACTGTGTGGATTGTTCGGATACTCTTTGGTCGATGGGATGAAAGGATTATGCCGTCTATGCAATTCCAGTAATGTGGAAATAATAATTGATTCTGATAAAGTCCCAATTTGTAAAATCTGCCGAGAACGTCTAGGACTGGATTGATTCCTATTTCATTCTCCTGAAATTGATCCAGTTTCATTAAATGTGCTACTAACATTCACATTGTTTCTAATTCTAGACGGCAGAATTGTTTTTGTTACATCTAATCTTATTTCCTTTTAATAAATGCAAAAATGATGGCATCTTTGACACTTTTTTTAATTTTAAAGAATTAACCATTACAAAATAACCTTTTTGTAATTTAATCTTCCCAAACAATGGGTAATTATCCTAGATGATCTCAGTAGAGTTATGGAAGAAAAAACATTAGAACTATTGAGAGAAGATATTCTTACCTATTGGAAAGACTTGGAAGGTGTAGATTTTGAAGATACAGGGTTCTTAAAAGAACTTAATGCGTGTATAGGGTATTACAACGAGTATAAGCGTGGGCAGAAAGTAAAACCAATAGAAAAATAAAATCCAAAATCTACTTTGATTGTAATGTATGATGGAAAAAAAGAAATCGCTATAGATACCCAAAAGTTTTTCAGATATGTAAATTAAGCGGCAAGTAAAAATACGATGATCCTGATCTGTACATGGTAAATTATGATATAACTACATTTATTTTCTAATGTGCTTGTGCTTAATACAGATGAAATACTGTCATGATTGTCTAACTCCGATTAGCCGTAACTCTCCAGAGGAATACTGCAGTTTCTGTAAAAGAGACAGAGATAATAAAAAAATCACCGATGTTAAGGTGTAATCTTTTTCTATAAATTCAAAAAATACCATGTGTTTTCTAAATTTGTTTTGAATCCGGTTGGAAAATTACATGCCAAATATCCCTACATAATAAAAAATCTTGAAAAGTTCAACGTATTCATATATTCAACTAATGATAATAATAGAATATGAAGGATAGAGGTTTAAACAACGACGTACATAAAGAATTCCATCATAGACCGTCTTCAGGAAAAAGCAAACTCCCAATAAAAAATCTACCCAATGTGGAATTATTTGAAAATGATGCATTAAACAAACAAAAAATACAAAGGAACAAGACATCATCTGAACCACTAAAGCATATGAGTATGATGTTCCCTTGGGATCTATATGTCAAACTCCTAGAATATTCAAACAAAACGGGAATGCCAGTTACAGAAACAATAGTTGAAGCATTACAACAATATTTGCTTAAAAAAACAACTGAGAATCAAGAAATCAAAAAATTAAATGAGAAAGCAAGAAAGTTTTAAAGTGAACGTTCTGATGCATAACACGAGTTTGATACTTTAGAAAAAACGATAAACAAGGAAATTCAAAAATTTTTTTAATCTTGGATTGTACTTTGTCTAATCTATTTACCATTAAATATAATTAAAAACAAATGCATTCACCTTATTAGCGTCACATCAATCATTACTGTGACAAGACGATTCTCAATAACAATCATGGTGCCCAATGACAATCACAATTACATCCTTTCTGACATCTCATTCTTTTACAATCGGAACAAATTTTTTGTCTCCAAGTTGAAGCATTACTCATGACTATACTATTGATTTCAATCTAATTAACCAACTGTATAATCCATATAAGGAACATTGATCTAATTCTATTGGCGTAGTGGTGTGAGTTTGCATATCTATTTGGAAGGCCTGAATTAACTAATCAGCTACGTTTGAGACAATATTAAATATGGAAAACATTTTTTCCATGAATCACGATTTTTTCAAAAATTCTTAATTAAAACATGTTATAGATTTATGAAAAAAATTACTTTTCAACTCATAGACTAATTATGAATATCACATTCACTTCAATTCAACTAAACAGAAAAGGCATATAGCCTGAGTTTGAAACTTTTCATGGTTCCACTTTACAAAGTAATCTTAAGTAATTTAGAAAATTTCTAACATGCAATCATGACTGTATTGCTATTTTTTTGCTATGTGACACTATGCTACAGGATCTAATTAACAGCCCACTTACTGTTTTACAATCAGTGCTACATAGTTCCGAATCAAACTGATTTTGGATTGTCGCACTAGTTTTTTTAGAAAATAGGACAAATTTTATCAATTGGAATAAACTTAATCTTCCGCCATATGCGCATATTTCATTAACAAACCACGACATTTCTAATCCCTCATATCCTTCTGGAAATATTTTTTTTTTCAGCTCTCTACCTTGGGGTGTATAATGGCCCACCATCTTAATTCTGCCTTTTATTAGTGAATTTACCACCTTTGCATAATTGGTACACGAGGTACAAAGATTATCGTAAATCAAAATAGGCATCACTTCTTTTGTCATGTGTCTTGATATGGATATCTGATATTTATTATAATTTGATTTTATCTCACACATCTTTAATTCCATTTTGGAATCTGGAAATCACAAATTTTTTTAAATTTGTTACTGAGTTAAAACCTAGTCTTCATCGGACATTATCCCGAATAATCCCATGATCTGTTCCCAAGCAGGGGCATCTTTATCTGTATTTGACATGTCATTTGATTACAAAATTTGCTTAAAACCATCACGTAGAAATTATCAGTATGATCTAAATATAAATTTGAAAAACAATGTTAAATTTCAAACTCTCTTCACATAACTAGTTGGCAATCCTTAACTAAAAAATAATCAAACTAACTTTACTCTTATTGAATAACTTGTAATATGGCACTCTCGTGTAGTTGAATTTTTTTCAATTGCACCTTGACTATCATTGATTTTTTCTCAATATCCATTTTTACGCCGCTAAATGCTGTTTGATATTTTCTATTGTTTTCACCATCAGACAAACTGTCATTTGAAACTAGCAATCCATTGTCTATCAAATTATTTACTTTCTCATTACCGGAGTATTGAGTAATTTTGCATTTATCTAAAATATCTGATATTGAAAGGGACTCATCCATGACTAATTCAAGTATTGCTTTTTTGTCTTGATCTGCAAAAGATTCTATGATCACATTGGCCAAAGATTGATCCTTGAGAATAAGCCAGTTATCTGATTCTTTCTTTGATGATTCCAGTTTGATGATATTTTGTATGAATCTTGATTCTAATCCTTCTGCACCAGTCCCAAAAAATTCTCGTAGCACACTATCCAGCACGGAAAATTCTTTTATTGCCTGGACAACACCCATGCCATGTCGTTCCATTAATCGCTGCTCTATTTTATTCATGGTGACTTTACCTAGATTATCTTCGATAGACTTGCGCAAAGCTGGGGCCAATAAACTATCCAAACTATTTTTCATCATCAAACAATACTCATAATGCCTAATTAACCCAATGTCTATAATTTTTGGGATTGACAATACTGGATCTCTAAAAAATCACTTTAGAATTTCAACTATGCCGTTAAATTACCATGGCGTAATAATAAATACATACATGGTAATATTAGATATCAATCATTAATTATGACATGTTCCTAAAGCAAAACGAACAAAAAATCAACAAGGCAAATTTTCATACCTGCAAATTATGCAATGTTGCATCTCTACCTAAATTTCACACATGTCCAAATTGCAATTTTTCTATACAAAAACGGGAAGTACGCACTAATGATAATGACAGTCTAATTGAACTGGCTATTGAAAAAGCTCTTCTAGAAATGGGATATCCTGAATTGAATCTAGTTAAATCTAGACTAAAAGATGATTATGATTGTGGCATTTCTGATTGTCTGGAACACCCTGAATATCTCAAGATAATTTTATGTGATTTATTTGGTAATTCTCATTATGATATTATGGAGTCGATCAATAAAACACTAAAAATAACTTCTATGGATAAACCTATAACTGACTTTTTAAGTGTAATCACCGTTAATGCTTGAGTGCGCAACAAAAAGATCTACTAAATAAAAATTATCTTATAATTTTACTAATTGTACTTGTAGTTGTATTTTTAATTGCCAATGTGATGCACCAAGAGAAATTTCCAATTAATGATCATCAGCAGATGACAGATTTACTCTCAATCTTTGGCTCATTTATCGTATCTATTTTTGGAGGATTACTGAGTTTCAAGTACAAAGCACGTGGAAGCCATGGTGTTGCTTGGATTTTATTTACATTAGCTATGAGTTGTTGGTTCATAGCAGAATATACTTACACGTATGACTATGAATATGATCTTAACAATCTTTCTACCTTAACAAGTGATATCTTTTTCATCGCGGGATATCCTTTATTCTTAGTGTTTGCGATATTTTATCTCAAACCAAGAAAAAATATCATCACTAAAAAAATGATTTTAACGTCTTCGTTTTTTTCTTTATTGGTCGTTATCCCAAGTCTTTACTATACATTTCAAACTCCGGACAACATATCTTTTTTGACATTATTTCTATATGCCATATATCCCATTTTGGATGGAATAATTTTAATACCTGGCATTATTGGCGTATTTCTCTTTTTCAGAGGTAAAATCAACTTACTTTGGACCATGATCTTCTTTGGAATTATTTTGCTTGTAGCAGGTGATACTGCATATCTGATTTTTTCATCTGACGGATCATATTATCCCGGACATCCAATCAACATTTTATTTGCATGGTCATATCTTCTGTTTGGATTTGGTGCATACAGTCATCTAAAATTATACTATAAACAGAACTAAGATTATTGATTTTGTAGCTGATTTGATTGATAATGCAACAATGTTTTATTTTCTAAAACAGTTTTGGTTTAGCGAGTTTTGTGTATCTTAACTCATCCTTATCTACACTATAACAAATACTACCTTGTTATCAACAGGCAATATTGAATCTGTTTGTCATAAGAATAAATGTCTGAAATGGGCTTTTCTATCTGCTTTGTGCTCATAACCAATCAAACCGCATGTCGGAGTATTAAACACAATTATGTGTGCCGGGGATGGGTTTCGAACCCACGACCTCCAGATTATGAGTATTGCCTTTTTTGGAAGAACCGGTAGAGTTTACCAATTGAACTGGCACTCTAACCAGGCTGAGCTACCCCGGCATGATATATGCCAGATAATTTGAGAAATTAAATGCTACGTAAACTGAAA
>JAEMQG010000145.1 GCA_022758935.1 Candidatus Nitrosopumilus sp.
ATTCAGTTACCTAGGCCTGAAAAAGCTGAAAACGCATTAGAGATTATAGGACGTGGATTAGAACAAAATAATCAAAGATAAATGGTGCAGTTACCGGGATTTGAACCCGGGTCACGAACTTGGCAAGCTCGAATATTAACCAAACTGTACTATAACTGCAACAATCCTAAGGGATGAATTTGCATATTAAACTGTTTTTAACTATTACATCCAAGTTAAACTATGGATGAAATACTGATGGAGAAAATCAAACAAAAACTTCATGAGACTATTTCAAACAAAGAGGAAGTACATCAACTTATTCAATTACTTTCAAACATTGATGATTCTAAATCATTTGTACTTGGAATTGTAGTTGGAAGACTCTATAATGCCTTTTATTATCAAACAAAAAGAATTCTAAACCGAGAACCAACGAAATTTGAATTTGCAGAGTTTTTAGAATTTGTTAAAAGTAAGAAATCTGTTCTAGAAGATTTATGGTGACATTTTTTGTTCCCAAGGAACAACATTGATTGTTGCTCCTCCTGGTAGTTTTACACAAGCACTTCTAAGGGCTTTTTTCGCTTTTTCTAGGTGTTGTTCATTAACATAAAACTCCATAATACATTGTCCAAGCTTTACTCTAGCACCTAAACTAGTAGCTTTTCCCCAAGCTCTTCTCATTCCCTCTGAAATTCTATCTGCACCAGCAGTTGCAACCATTTTATTTTCTCTAAGAAGAACATGAGGATAAATTCTGAGTCTGGAGAAATACCCTGTTTCACCAGTTGTCTGTTCTAGTGTTTTATTTGCTGCTAATCTGCAAGACTCTATGGCTACATGTCTGATCTGACATTTTTCATTTGTGAGTAATTGAACACAATAATCATAAGCTGCTCTTTTTCCTCCTTGGAATTTTGCGATTTTTATCTGTGGATTACCTTTGATGAATTCTTTTCTACAAAATGGTTGTCCCCTTCCTACTCTATAATTAGCACCATGCATGATAACCTCAAACCAAAACGCCCATATTTTAACGGTTAGACAACCTACATCGTATTTTCCAATATTTATATAACAATTTAGAAAAATTTTTCAAATTAATACGATAATTCACTAATCTCTAATATGGCCTGCAAAGACGAAATTATTCCAATAGTAATCATTCAACGGGGTATGAAGTAGGGCAATTACCTGTAAATGTGATAAATGTAAGAATTGAATGTTTTTCATGTAATGGGTGATAACAAACCTGAATTGTAGTGTTTTCTCATTCCAAAAAGAGGGAATTAGTGACAATACTCACTGTGGTATTATAATTAGATGAAATATGTCAAAAAGAGTCACAATAATGATTGATAATAATTTGGACAAAAATAAGAATGATTCAGGCAAAAATGATTCAAACTACAATTGGTTCAGTCAGCTATTAAAAAATGATTGATTAAATACTGAAAAAAGGTATCACGAAATAATTTCAGAATACTATTTTATCGTTGTTTTGTTTTGACAAATCTTAGGTTCTAAATTCTTTTCTTAGACCATTAAGTTAATACAAAATTTAGAAAGAACAAAGATTTTTTTCTTTGGGATATAGAATCATTTTTTACGTATGTTTGTTCAATTTGCATACGCTATTGTTCCTATTTTTAAATGATGATCTAAATCATGTCACCTACAATCTTTATGGTAAACAAGAATAGGGAATAAAATAAACAGTTAATGATAAATTATGATTTGATTAAATGCACTAATTGTTATACTGAAATCCGGATATGTGAAAAACCTATTAGAAAAAACAGCTCTTGGTTTCACGAAAAATGTTTAGAACGAAAAGAACAAAAAATAGAGATTTAATTTATTAAAATATTCAAATACCTTATTGTGATTCCACACAAACGCTCAAATTTTACTATTAGCTAGACCACACAAATTTAATGTGTTTAGTTTACAACCCCGATAAAATATTATAATTGCAGCTAACTAGATCATATGTGTAATTATGATATATTACTAATAATGACAGGAATAGATTTTAAAGATACGATAGTGGTTAGATCTGCCAATAAAGGAACATCTACCATCACCGGACCAGCAAAACCGTCGGAATTCATGGGAAAACAAAACAAGACAAGTGAAGAAGAAAGACTAAATCTCGCAGGAGACCTATGGATAATGAGTGCAAAAGGTACAACCAAGATAAAACTCTCTGAGATGGAAGAACCAAAAAAAGCAGATCTCAAAGGGTATTACATATCAACTGGAAAAGGAACAGGAAGAATTAAGATTTAATTCTTCCATTACATATTTTTACGATCAAAAAAATATGTCTAGTTAAATTATTTTAAAAATAGACGTCATGATGTTATCGCTAAAATCTAAATTAAACATGAATTGATGATTGACCTATCTGAAATATTTATTTTTAAAACAGTTTATTGTAAAAATACGAGTAAGAAAAAGCACATGTTTTTGGCCTGGAAACTAGGAAATTCTTTAAAAGTAATAATCACAAATAATGATTATGAACCATGTTCTTAAAGAAATTCCACTCAAAAATTGTATTGAAAAGTGGTTAATCAAAGAAAATATTCCATATAACACAATAAATGAATCAAATCACTTGTTTCATTTTGTACTAAAAGAATCATTCAACCTACCGATTGAAATATTTCAAGAACAAAATGAGTTTGATTTGATTGTTGGAATTATGACTTTTCTGAGTGATGAACTAAACTTTAGATTATACAAATTTACACAATCAGAAAAAGAAGACTTTAAAATAAAAGTTGATGAATTTATTTCAACAATTAGAGTCGATTATAGAATTGGATTTCGTGTTGGGTATGAAATGTTAAATGAAAAAGGACATTATGGAGCAAAATATTTTGTAAAAACAATGATGAATGGATGTGACAAGGAAAAATTATTAAAAATTTTAGAACTAGTCAAGAATACGTGTCTAAAATCAGAAGAATTTTTAAACACGACATTGAAAAAATAAAGTTATACATTTTGTTTAGGTTATTAGATTCGTTCTCTTTTCCTGTATCTGGAAACAATATTACATAATTTTAAGTTAATTTTTACTTCTTTGTTTTCTAAATCCTTAAGTTAATACGGAATTACGATATAATATTGAAGAAAATTCTATTTTTATTTGCATTGATATTTTCCATGATTATTTCTATATCCCAAATTCCTACTTATGCAGAGTTAAATCAACAAGATTTAGGAAAATACGAACTTGTCTATCTTGATAAAATGACAAAAGGATTAGACGTTTCAAGATTTAACCTGGAAAAAAATGACTTACAAATAAAATTTCCACATAAAATTCAAGGAGATCTGATTAACAAATTAGCTGAAAAGAGAATTGAAAAGGCAACTTTGGATGAACAGCAAGTATACGTTCTAGTCAGTCTTGATTCTAAAGAATCACTATCAAAACTCAATAAATTCAAAATTACAGGATATAACGAAAATCTTGCCATATTACATGTCAGTGAGAAGGAGATTTCCAACCTTGTTTTAATTGATTCTGTAAAAACAGTTGGACTTCCAGATGAGGTAGAAAAATTATCTCATTTGACAACAGAAGGTGTCTCATTTATGGGCGCAGATCAGATGAAAAATGCTGGATATACTGGTAACGGAATCAAAATTGCTGTGATTGATGCGAGTGTTGATCCTACAGATCCTGAATTTTCTGCAAACGTTGTATATTCTCACCTATATGATTCTGCAAATAATTGTGCAGGCAGTATCACATGTGGTGATCCTAGACATGGTGATGCTGTATCTGAAATTATTGTAGATATGGCACCAAATGTATCTTTGTATCTTTATGCAATTCGTAATAATGTAGATTTTGCAAACGCAGTAGATGACGCCATATCAAAAGACGTGGATATAATATCGGCATCAATTGGTTTTCCTACTTCGGGGAGTAACGATACATCTAACTTTAGAGACGGACATTCATCTGTAGCAAAAAAAATTAATCAGGCAAGCGATGCAGGGATATTATCAGTAATTGCTTCAGGAAATGATGGAAACAAGCACTGGAAAGGGACATACTCTGCAAACTCTACCATTGCAAATTCTTTAGGACTAACTGGAAGTGGATATGAAAGTGTAAATATATTTAATCAATCTGCATCTGGGAATCTCAAAGCATGTCTTCCCGTTGTGAATTCTGGGACTCCTTATACTCTTACTTGGAATAATTGGCCAACAACAAATCAGGATTATGACTTGTTGTTTTATAATTCTACAATGACTAAATTCTATGGTGCAACTAGTTCGCGTCAAACAGGTACGCAAAGTCCAATGGATCGTATTCAAGTAACCGGTATAGCCAGCATATGTATTGTTATTGCATCATATAATAGCGATGAAAATGCAACATTTCATTTTTACACCAATTCTAATGATTTGAATAATTCATTTGAAGTAAGATCTGGCAGTATTGGCACTCCAGCTGATGC
>JAEMQG010000108.1 GCA_022758935.1 Candidatus Nitrosopumilus sp.
TAATCAAAAGCAAATCCTGACCCTCTTTTAGTTTTCTCCTCTAATTTTCTCTTTTCTTACCCAAATTGTTTTTTCTTTGTGATCGATTAATTCAACGTTCATTTCATTGAGTTTGTCGCGAATTTTATCTGCCTCTTGAAATTTCTTTTCTTTCCTTAAATGTACTCTGTCCATGATCAAATCATCAATTTCTTTTTTTTCATCTTCAGTTGTTTTGGGAACCCTTAACCCTAATATTTCAAGCATTCTTTCAAATTCTGGCATTACATTTTTGACATCATTCAATCCTAATTTTTCTTCAGCTGCTAAATAATTTACTTCTTTTACCAATTTAAAAAATACCAAAAGTGCCAAATGTGTGTTAAAGTCAGATTCTAATCCCTCATCAAACTCATCACTTATTTTTCTAACCGTCGATTTGATTTCATTATCATGTTTTTTATTATCTGCGTGAATCAATTCGTAATAACATGTCTCAATTTGACGCCATTTTGTAAGATTCTCTGTTAGTAATTCTTCAGAATAGTCTATTGGTTTTGAATAGTGTCCAGATAAACAAAACAATCTTATGATATTTGCACCCCAAATATCCAAAACATACTTTATCGTTTTGACATTACCTAGTGATTTTGACATTTTTTCATCATTAATGGTGACCATTCCCACATGCATCCAAATTTTGGCAAATTGCTTTGTAGTTAAAGACTCAGCTTGGGCAATCTCATTTTCATGATGAGGGAAAATTAAATCTCTTCCACCTCCGTGAATGTCAAAATTTTCTCCCAAATACTTTAAACTCATTGCAGAACATTCTATGTGCCAACCTGGCCTACCCTTACCCCATGGACTGTCCCACAGAGGCTTAATATCTGAAAATTTCCACAGTGCAAAATCGAGCGGATCTTTTTTTGCTTCATCGACTTCAACCCTCGCACCTATTTGAAGTTCATTTATGTTTTTTTTTGATAGTTTTCCATACTGTGGAAATTTTGATACCGAAAAATACACTCCATTTTTTGAGATATATGCTATTTCTTTTTTGACTAGATTTTGTATGAATTTTTGAATATCTTCAATGTGTTCGGTTGCTTTAGGGTAATTTGTTGCACGCTTTACATTTAGTCGATCAAAATCAATGAAATAATTCTGAATGTATCTGGAACTAATTTGTTCTGCAGTTGTATTTTCTAATTTTGCTCGATTTATGATTTTATCATCTATATCGGTAAAATTCTGAATGAACTCGACCTCGATTCCTTTACTTTCCAAGTATTTTCTTAAAACATCAAAAACAATAATGGTTCTTGCATGTCCTATATGGGACTCATCATAAACTGTAATCCCACACAAGTAAATTCTTACTTTATCTGAAATATCCAGTTCTTTTTCTGAATTAATGAGCGTGTCTTGTAGTTTCATTTTTAGTCTCTAGGTGGTTTTTGCTGTGATGATCTTTTGTGTTCACTGTTTAGGTGTAAATGATGTATTTTTTCAACAATTGACTTTTCTATTTGTAATTTATTTGCAGTTTCTTTTACTGAAAGTTTCTTTTCAAAAATACAATATAGAATAGAATCTATGTCTTCATATGATCCTCCTAATTCTTTTTCAGCTTCATGATCTTTCCATAGGTGGGGACTACTTTTCTTCGCAATCACATTTTTTGGTACTCCCAAAAATTTTGCAATTTCTCTTACTTGAAGTTTGTATAGTGAAATAATTGGTGTCAAATCTGCCGCACCATCACCATATTTTGTAAAATAGCCTAATAGGTATTCACTTTTATCACTTGATCCTAAAACAAGATAGTTTTTTACATTCGCATAATAATATAAAATATTAGTTCTAATTCGTGCTCGAAGATTACCTTTTGCCCGTTCATTTGGTTCAAGATATTGCAAGTATTCATTTACAATTGGTTTGATATCCATTAGTTTGCACTCTATGCCCGTCAATTCAATCATTTTTAACGCATCTTCCGTCTCACTTCTTGGTGTAATTTCTGTATCTGGCATTATGATTGCTACTGTCTGTTCCCTGAGAATTCTTTTGGAAAGATAAGCTAATACTGCAGAATCTATGCCTCCACTCAATCCCAAAATCAATCCGCCGGATTTATTTTTTTCAACCTGCTCTAAAAGAAATTTTTCAATACTTTGAGTGATTTTTGCATAATTTTGCTTGATTATTTCATCTAAAATTTCTTGATTCATTTGATTATTTTCTAAATTGTATAAATAAAAGTTGTACCATGCGGAAATTTTTTCTTTAAATTAAACGTGATTCAACTTCATAAATATTTTTTAATATTTTTTGAAGGTGAAGTTCTTTATTGATTTTTGATTTCTTTGTTTTTATGCCCAGTTAAACGCTGCTCCACTTTAGATGTCTACGTATATCCCATCATTTTTCTCTAGTACTGGATACGTTTTTAATTTTACATCTTTTAGATAGTCCATAAGATGACCTGTTTTGATATTGTAATGCCAGAAATGAAGAGGGCACTCTACTATATCGCCATTTAATTTCCCCGGCGCAATTGAACCGTCTTGATGAACACAAAGATCATCTATTGCATGATAGCCATCCTGGTTAAATATTGCAATTTGTTTTCCATCAATTTTAAATGCTTTGCCTTTTCCAGATGCAATATCTGTTTTTTCTGCAATTTTCTTCCAAACCATCTTCTAATTTCATGATTTTGTCATTTATTTAGATTCGCATAATGGAATTTTAGCGATTTTTGACTATACTTAGTATTGAGTAAAGTTAAGACTAGCACAAAATTGATCCACAATATTAGGTTGTCCTATCATTGACCTGGATCTAGTAGACAAATTTTAAACTAAACAATTAAGAGATTAAAAAATCAAAATTCTTCAAAAGACATTACTCTAGGATTTTGTTTATACACAATAATTGAAATATCTGTTCTTTTAACTAATTCAAGAAACATGTCACTCCTATATCTAGATGACACGTACGTAAATCTGATTAGAGTTGCAGGTGAGATACTGTGAATAAACTCTACGCCCTTATCTGTTTCAGGATTACAATCAAGGCCAATTTGGATGATCTCAACATTGTTGGAGTACAGCATCTGAAATATGTGATAAGATCGAGTCTACCGTGAAAGACAACGTCTCTTTTATTTTCAGATTCTAATCCCCCTTCGCTTTCCAGTTTTTTTGTTTTCCCAAATTCACGCTTCAGACAATTTTAAGACGTAAAATCAATTTAGACAATATTTTTATAATACTTTTTATATCTTGAAATCACGCTTTATACAACATTTGACATTTAGGTTGTAATTTCACAAAGAATATCAATTGGGTTATTGTGTTTGTATCTTGTTGCAAAAACTATTTGTTATTGTTGTATTGTCTATCTTAATCACCTCCATTATGCCCTCCTATGGGGTGCCATTAGGATTTGACAAAAAATCATACACTTGGACTGATAAAATTTTCATTACCATAGTCGCACCTGACTATAATTTTGATAAATATCTTATTGATGAAATTGGCAATGACTCATTTAACCCAATAAAGATTTCCACACGCGGACACACACTTGATCATTACAAGCTAGTGGAAACTGGGCCTAGTACTGGAATATTCACAGGAGAGGTAATTCTAACAGGATTCTGTCACGATGCCGATGGCAATCCTACCACTGGTATGAAATCCAACTCAAAATGTAATCATGGAGATGACACAAATCCAAAAACAGAACCATTCAATAATGGAGGCCCAACAGACGGGTTTATCGAAACCGATAACGATGATGGAATTACAGTATCTTTTGAATATAATGAAAACTATGTTGTATTAGGTTCTGCCCCAATAAGATGGAACATTGGAGAAGTACAGTGGCTTGAAGCAAACTATCCTACACTTGGTGTGGGAGTTGTAAGGGTAATTGATCCTGACATGAATCTAAATCCAGAGGCTATAGACCATTTTGGTGTAGATGTGTGGTCTGATTCTGATTCTGGTGGAATTGATCTAACTGTAACTGAAACTGGCGAGATGACTGGAATTTTTGAAGGCACAGTATTCTTTACTGATACCGATGAATCTTCTGGATGCATACTCCGAGCTGTAAATTGTGATCTTGTCACCGCAAAATATGATGACAATACATTACCTTCTCCATATACCACTGCAGATGA
>JAEMQG010000073.1 GCA_022758935.1 Candidatus Nitrosopumilus sp.
AGTGGAATGAATGCTCTGAAAAGTGGATGTAGTATTGTAGTTGATGTGAATGGAGTCATAGGTGGCCTAAATAAACAAAACCCAAAAGATTTTCAAAATGAGATTGTATGTAATATTTCAAGTCCAGAGATTATGGAGATGGCAAAAAAAGAAAATAAAACTCGCTCTCAGGTATCAATGAGAACGGCGTTATCAGATATTGAGGGAGGTATAGTAGTAATTGGTAATGCTCCAACTGCACTTATGGAAGTAATACAAATGGTAAAAGAAGGAATTGCTAAACCTGCATTAATTATTGGAATTCCAGTAGGATTTATTTGCGCGGCAGAGTCAAAAGAAGAGCTATCTAAACTAAAAGAAGTGCCATTTATTACTAATAAAGGAAGAAAGGGCGGTAGCTCTTCGGCAGCTGCAATAATTAATGCATTATACAAACTCATCAGAGTTGAATCATCTTTTTGAATAGCTAATACAGTTTTTCACAAAAATTTTTGCGTAATTAGAACTATCGAAGTAGAGATGTCCATACGATGCAAGTGTGTTGTATTGAATCAAGCCATCTTTATGATTTTTAATTCCTTCACCAACATCCAATTCATATGCAAATTTTGAATCAGAGGAAACGGAATCCAATTCTGAATAGTGAAATTCATGACCTCTTAGTTCATGTGCATTGTCTGAGATGATATTTTTAGATATTATCCTACCTTTTGTATAATTTAATTTCATTTTATTGGTCATTTTTGTTTCGGCATCAAACAAACCAATCATTTTAAATTTTTTATTGTCATAATCAATAGATTTTGTAAGGTACATCAACCCACCACATTCAGCATAAATTGGTATGTTTTCTTCAGATAATTTCTTTATAGTTTTTTTAATAACAAAATTTTTTTCAAGTAATCTTGCAAGTATTTCTGGGAAACCACCACCAATGTAAAGTCCATCACATTTTGGAATTTTTTTATCATGGATGGGACTAAAAAACTTGAGGTTTGCTCCCTCACGTCTTAATGCTTGTAAGTTATCACGATAGTAAAAATTAAATGAATTATCAAGTGCTACAGCTATTGTGGTTTTTGGTTCTCTCATCAACATCTTGGGTTTTTTTGGAAGTAAAATTGGATTTTTCATAATTTGAATAATTTTTTCAATATCAAGAGAATCTGAAATTATTTTGGAGGTTTTTTCAATTTTTGATTTAAGATTTTTTTCTTTAGTTGGAATTAATCCTAGATGTCTAGATTCAAAATTTAACGCAGTATTTTTATAAATAACTCCAATAATTGGAAGTTTAATTTTTTCAAATGATTGTCTACATAAAATCTCATGTTTTCTACTAGCAATTTTATTTAGTATAATACCTGAGATTCTAGAATTTTTGTTAAATTTTTGAAATCCAAGCGCTGTTGCTGCAATAGATCTGGCAGTTTTGCTTGCATCTAATATCAGGATTACCGGAGATTTTGTAATAGATGCAACATGTTGAGTGCTTGCATAATTTGAATTGCCACCAAATCCATCATAGTAACCCATTACTCCTTCAATAACAGAAAGATCAGATTTTGAATTAGACACAAAACTTTCTAATAGATGATTTTCTCCCATTAACCAGACATCAAGATTAAATGCTTCGTTTTTTGATATGATTGAAAGATAGCTTGGATCAATGTAATCAGGACCCACCTTAAATGGTTGTACAGAAAATCCCTTTTTTTGTAGAGCAAAGATAATAGCACATGTTATAGATGTCTTTCCAACTCCACTAGTGGATCCTGCCAAAACAATTCTTGGAATTTTCAATTCGTATAACTAGAATCATTTTTTATTTAAATTGATACATTTGATTATCCATACTCAATGTTTTTACTTGGATAATCCAAGAATTATCTATGAGTGAAGATGGTCTAACTATTGTATATACTGGGAAAGGTAAGGGAAAAACTACTGCAGCCTTAGGAATTGCGCTAAGAGCAGTAGGCTATGGAAAGAAGATATGCATGATACAGTTCATCAAAGGGTCTTGGCATTATGGTGAGATGCATTCATCAAAAAGACTAGAGCCAGAATTTGAAATAATTGCTATTGGAAGAGGATTTGTTGGGATAATAGATGATACAACTCCCAAAGAAGAACATAAAAACATTGCAAAAGAGGCAATTAAAATCAGTATTGAAAAAATCCAATCAGGAAAATATGATATTGTAATTTTAGATGAGATAAATTATGCCATTAATTTAGATCTAGTAAAAGTTGAGGATGTTCTTAATTTGATTAAATCAAAACCGCCAGGATTAGATCTTGTATTAACTGGAAATTATGCTAAAGATGAGATTATTGAATTGGCGGATCTAGTCACAGAAATGAAAGAAGTAAAACATCCATTTCAACGTGGTATCAAAGCAAAAAAGGGAATTGATTTCTAATCAACAACATTAAATTACGCGGATTGAAAATTTAGAGGAAATGTCTACTGAAGTTCAAGAAATGCCAGAACAGGGAGAAATTGTTCTTGCCACAGTAACCAAAGTAATGGATCATGGTGCGTATGTCACTTTAGATGAATATAATGGAATTCAGGGATTTTTACATATTTCAGAAATTGCACCTGGTTGGATTAGATCAGTTAGTAAATTCGTAAGAGACGGAGAGAAGAAAGTGTTGCTAGTAAAAAAGATTAATCTAGAAAGAGGGGATATTGATCTTTCATTAAAACAAGTATCTAAAGATCAGAAAAAACAGAAACTAAAAGAGGTTAAAAAGTTTGAAAAAGGAAAAACTTTGTTACAAAGTATACAAGAAAAAGCAAAACTTTCAGATAAAGAGATTGAGAAATTAGAAGATAGTATTTATTCAAAATTTGATTCAGTTTATGATGCTTTTATTGAAATTGGAAGAAATGGAATTGAATCTGTAAAAGAGTTGAAGATTCCTAAAAAAACATCAGCTGCCATTGAAGAATTATGTTCTAAAATTAAACTTCCTTCAGTTGAAATTAGAGGAATAATGGAAATTACAAATAATAGATCAGATGGTGTTGAAATTATTAAAAAAGCACTTTTGGATGCAACAAAAAAAGATCCTACAATTGATATTACTTATTTGGGTGCACCAAAATACAGATTGTCCATCACTTCGGAAGATTTCAAATCTGCTGAAAAAACATTAAAACCAATTATAGTTGAAATCCAGGAAAATATAGAAAAAAATAAAGGATCATTCAAGTTTACCAGAGAAGAATCTAAAAAAACTAGAGACAATTAAGATGAAATTTCAATTAAGAAAATGTCAAAAGTGTAATCGTTATTCACTTAAAGAAAAGTGTCCACTATGTAATCAAGAAACAATTTCTGCACATCCAGCTAAATTTTCACCAGATGATAAATATATGAGATATAGATTAGCTGAGAGATATAATTAAAAATTATTAAAATCAAATTATTTAAAACTTAGTATTTGTTTGTAATATCACCTTAGTGCATCTGATGATGAGCTGATCTTTCTTTACAAAAACTTGAAGATGTACGTAAAATCTAATTGATCAAAAATATATTCAAGGAGCATATTTTCCTTCAAGTCTGGTTTCAGCAAGAATATGATTTTTCATAGATTTTTCTACGTCTGTTTTAGATGCTCCTTCATTTAACATTAATTTGCCATCTAATGCATATAATTTGAAAATGTAAGTGTGTTCTTTATCAGGGGGAGCTGGACCGCCATAACCAATTTCTCCAAAATCAGTTTTCCCTTCAATGGAACCAGTTGGAATTGAATTTTCTTTAATTTCTGTTGTGTTAGGAGCGATATTCCAAAGTATCCAATGAACCCAGATTTTTCCCACAGCACCCATTGCATCAGGATCATCCATTATGAGAGCTAAAGATTTTGTATTTTGTGGTATTCCTTTAATTTTTAATGGTGGACTAGTATTGGAATTGTTATAACCGTATTTTTTTGGAATTTTCTTGCCATTTTCAAAAGCAGTGCTTTCTAAGATTAAGCTAATCATGTTGATTATGGATAAATTCCACAAGTTAAATTTTACTAAGATTCTAAAACAATTTTATCGTTGGAAAAAGACATTATAGAACCGCCATACTCTTTGATTTGTTTTTTTAGTTCTTTGTCCATAGTACCGATTATAACCCTATTTTTTTTTACATAATCAATTAATTCTTTATCGGCAAAATTTCCAGAGATGGGTATTATTTTATAATTTTTTATAAAATCTTTAGTTATTAATGCAGTTTGATTTTTTTGTGGATTCTTAATTAGTTCAGAAAGTTCATTTTGGACAACTTGTGGTACAACAAAATTAATTTGTCCTATTTCAACATCAATATTATCAATATTTTTGATTCTTCTAGTAGCTAGATG
>JAEMQG010000184.1 GCA_022758935.1 Candidatus Nitrosopumilus sp.
ATTTGGTTGATAATACTACAAGGAGAAATACGAATCAAAAGCACATCAAGATATATGCTAAGAATTTGTATTAGGTTCAAGTCCTTAATGCACAAACTTTTAGTGATATTTGGTTTACACCATTGATTAGAGTCCAAACTCGTTTTGTGACTAAAATGCTTCGAGTCCATGGAATGACATACTCTCGGATCACGATTACCCTAAACATACAATCTAAAGATTATTTTGAAATCTTAGTTATTTGGGCTGAAAACCATATGATCCCTAGTTTTATGTGGATTGATAATTGACTATTGTAAATGTCTCTACTAAGTTATTGTTTTGTTTATCATAAATTCTGATCTGCCGATCTAATTTATTTTATATTTATATATATGTCCAAGAATAAAATGCGATCTACAGTAATTAGATCAAGTTTATAGATTCCCACATCTGGGATTACAACATGCATAAGGTACAACGTTTGCAGTCATTATTTCTTATTGCATTGCTTGTTACAACAATCTATGCTGCAACTGCAGCACCGACCAAGGCTTTTGCAACTCATACAATGTCTTGTAATGTGCCAGATTATTTTGGCTATGTCTGTATTGACAGTAATCAAGTAGGTGGACCTACATTTGACTTTGTAGATATCTCTACAACTGGAACTACTATCCTTTCTAATGATGATGATAATTTTGTAGATGGAATTCCAATTGGATTTAATTTTAATTTTTATGGTACTGATTATACAACACTTGCAATTACTAGCAACGGACTAGCTCTTGCAGATCCTGCAACATCTCAGTATGGTAATCAGCCTATCGGTGCAAGTGACCCAAATAATTTCATAGCTCCTTTGTGGGATGATCTTGTTACTTATGATCCTGCAGGTGAAGTCCATTATCAAACAATTGGAGATGCACCAAATAGAATGTTTGTTGCAGAATGGTTTAATGTTCAACACTTTTCTAGTTCGCCATCAGGTGTCACATTTGAAGTAGTAATAAAAGAAGGCTCTAATGAAATTCTTTATCAATACAGCGACGTTGATTTTGGTGATTTCAATACTAATGGGGGGGCTTCTGCAACTGTAGGTATTGAAGGTCCCACGGGTTTTGGCTCTCAATACTCATTTGATGAACCATCTCTTTCAAACGGGCTTGCAATTTTGTTTACTCCAAAGGGAGTCACTATAACTAATCCAAGTAATGGCTCATTCCTCAACACCGATACATTTACTGCTCAAGGAATAGCAAATGATCTTTCTGGAATATCAAGTGTTGAGGCATCTGTGGATGGTTCTGTATTTGCAACTGCAACTGGAACTACCACTTGGACTTTTCCTGTTGGACCACTTGTAGATGGAGTACACACAATAGATGTAAATGCAAATACAAATGAACTGACCACACTTTCAGCATCATCTACTTTTACAATAGATACCGAATCTCCTGATTCACCTCACTTTTTCATTCCCTCTCCTGTGACTATTCACAATCCAACAATTTCTGGAACCTCTGAGCCTAATGCTCTGATTGATGTATTTGATGGAACAACTTTGCTTGGAACTACATTTGCTGATGGATTAGGCGATTGGTCATTTATCACACCATTCCTTCCAAATGGATCATACACTATCAATTTGTCTGCAACAGACCTGGCAGGCAATACTTCTCCAATTGTTGGAGGTCTTATGATAATAGAAGTACCTCCAGCAACACTTTATGGTGCCACAGGTGCAGATTCTAGTGCAGATCTATATGGAATAGATCCATACTCTGGTGCATCTGAATTTATTGGAAATACTTTTTCATATGTTAGTGGAATTGATTTTGATTCAACTGGAACGTTGTATGGTGCTAGAGACCGTCTATATACAATTGATACAACTACTGGAGCTGCTACTGAGATAGCATCCACTGGTACCTCTTGCAGTGACATCTCATTTTCTCCTTCTGGAATACTTTATTGTATTAGACAAGGTGGTACAGCACTTTATACAATTGATCCATTAACAGGAGCGAGCTTACTTGTTGGCAATACTGGTATACGTGGCAATGGTGGTGCAATATCTGTTAATTCTAGTGGAATAATATTTGCAGGAAATTCAAACGGTCTTTATACTTTAGATGCATCAACCGGTGCGGCAACTCTAATATCGCCATTTAATTATCCTCCTGATACATTTGGTTGCAGACCAAATGCTTTTGATTTTGATGCTGCAGGTAATCTATACGGGTCATTTAACTGCAATAGTGAAAGTGGATCAGGTAATAATTTAGGACTAATAGATACTGCTACTGCTCATATTACTGCATTTTTCCCAACAGTGAATTCCCTTGATGCCATAGCATTCACTGGCAGTGTTCCATCAACTACAAGTATTCACATCTTAAAGTTTGAAGATATAGATGCTAATGGTCTTCAAAACCAAGGCGAGCCCACATTATCAGGATGGCATTTCCAATTAACAAATGCAAATTCTGACACTGTTTGTGAAGGTGACACAATGGTTGATGATCCAATTACCATACAAGATGAAACAGGAATCTTCTCATGTGACAACATTGATACTACAATTAACCAACCACCTTATACTCTAGAAGAAACTCAGCAAGCAGGATTTGTTAATACAACTCCAAATCCATTTGTCTTTACTCCTCTTTCATCTTCAATTAATTTGAAGGTAGGAAACACAAGAACCGCAGAAATTCATGGAATGAAATGGAATGATGCTAACGGTAATGCCGCACATGACTCAGGTGAATCAGGAGTTCCAGGAGTGGAGATTTGTATTTCTGAAAATAGAGGTGGTGGAGAATCTGCTGCATCTCTTACCAGTCCAATTTGTACAACTACTGATGCTGCAGGTGCATACTCATTTACAGGATTACTGCCAGGACTTTACTCTGTAGATGAAACAACTCCAATTGGAACAGTTCAGACATTTCCACAATTTGGCAATTCTTGGCCTGTTGATCTAATTAGTGGTGATAACTTACAAAACATTGACTTTGGAAATGTACTCTCAGGTCAAATTAACGGTATGAAATGGTCTGACACTAACGGCGATGGAATCAAAGATGTTGCTGAATCAGGTGTTTCTGGTGTTGAAATTCAACTCTACAAATTAACTCCACCAGATCTTAATGGTGCATATGTGACTAACATATTTACTGATGGTCTTGGAAACTACCAATTCACTAATGTAATTCCAGGATCATATCGTTTATCCGAAGTAACACAAATTGGTGCATCTCAGACATTCCCGGCAAATGGTCAGCCCCAATTTGTCCAGTTAAATCCAGGTGAAATCATTAATGGGATTGACTTTGGAAATACCCAAGTTGCACCAGGATCTATATCCGGTACAAAATGGAATGATGGTAATGCTAATGGAATAAGAGATAATGGGGAACCCGGAGTTTCAGGAGTACAAATTTGTCTCCAACCTTCATATCTTTGCACTGTTACTGATTTCCAAGGAAATTATAATTTCAATAATGTTCCAGTTGGAGCATACACTGTTCATGAATTCTTACCACATAATACCGCAAACACTACTCCAATATTTCAATCCGTAATTGTTCAATCAGGAATAACAACCAGTGGTATTGACTTTGGAAACACAGCCCCAACACCCCCACCTCCAGAAGTCACAATTGGTGGATTGTCGCAATGGCAGTTTGGTTCACTACCTGTAATTTATTGGGGTGATCCTACAACATATACAAAGAATGTTGGACCTGATGGGTTTGATCATTGTGGTACTGATAAACCAGTTCAAGTAAAGCTTACCATAACATTCCCAGAAACAAACGGAGTTAGATCAAATATGTTAACTCAACATGTGGATGATCCTACAACACCTGCGGATGAAAGTGAGATATGGTCTACTGCATTTACACGATTCTATGATCCCGGAAACGGTTCACCACACACCGACCATGGTACTGCATCGCTTAGATTCGATGTAGACTGCCCTGCAGATACTATTGGTTATCCTGAAGATACTTCACTAATCTCATCTGAAGATGAGATTCAGCAGGGAGGCAATGTCTATGTTGATCCAAGTGGCAAAGTCTTGAATGCATGTGATGATACTCCAATTGAAGGTGCTATAGTTACTCTAGAAGAATTTAATCTTGGAACTAATACATTTCTAATTCCAGATGCAACTCATCATATTCCAGTAGATAATCCACAAACAACCGGTGCTGATGGGGCATATGGTTGGGTAGTAATTCCTGGTGCATATCAAGTTACAGCAGAAAAATCTGGATTTGTTACATCTACAACTAATACCGTTACAATTCCTCCAGCAGCTACTGATCTGAATATTTTACTTACACCTGATGTTGGATGTCCTGTGGTTAATACTCCACCAGTGGCAGTTGATGACAATGTCTCCACACCAGAGGACACTGCATCTGTAATTCTATCATCAGCACTTACAGCAAATGACTATGATGCAGACGGTGACTCACTATCCGTAACTGCAGTATCAAACCCAGTTAATGGCGCAGTATCTCTGTCATCTGGTTCAATTACATTTACACCAAATGCAAACTTTGCAGGAATTGCATCATTTGATTATACACTATTTGACGGAGCATTATTTGACACTGGACTTGTAACAGTTACAGTTTCATCAGTCAATGATGCACCAACTATTTCCTCATCAACACCAGTTACAGTAACTGAAGACACACCATTTA
>JAEMQG010000051.1 GCA_022758935.1 Candidatus Nitrosopumilus sp.
AATATCGATTGCATTAAACAAAAATGCACTCTTTGTTTTCAGACTCTCCTCAAATGATTCTGATTTTTGTGTAATCTTTTTTGCTCTTGGAGATATCTTGTTTCCAAAATTTTCGCCATAAATATTGAATATGTTTAGTTGCTCTCCGTGCTTTATTGAATAGTCACCAATGGGATGTATGATTTCTTTGTATTCAGGAGACAGTACCCTCACATCTTCAGCAAATCTAGAAGAGCAAAAAATATTCTGAGGGCCAGCCAAATCCATTACACGTCTTGTTAAAATAATTCCTGGCCCCCATACATTATCTTGGCCATTGAGATCTTTGAGCACATAAACAGGGCCAATATCAATTCCAATTCGCAGTAAAACTTTTTCTTTGTCGTTTTTTGTCTTGTTGTACTCGGAAAGTGTTTTGTGTAATTGAATAGACAGACGCAATGGATACTCTGGGCTATCAGAGAAACCTATTGCCATGCCATCGCCTGTTGGTAAAATTACAGTTGAATTTGGATCTCTATGTTGAAAAGTCTCTGTTCTTTCAATTAATTCATTTAAGACAACAACTTTTCTTGCTTGTTCCTTGGTAGGGATTGTCGGATTTGATCCTGCAACAATATCTGTAAAAAACCAAAAAAATGTTTTTGTAAATGTGTTGATATCGCCAAGAGTGCCAAGATCTTTTCCTTTTAATGAATCACGAAGATAAATGAGAAAATCATCAGGACAAGAGTTTAGAATTTGAAAACTGTTCATCGATAATTTGACTGGAATTTTTACTCCTTTTTTCTTGATTTGGCTTTTTATCCACTCTTTGGTTTTGTGAGATTCCTCCATTAATGATAAAATCTCGGCTTCAGTGGTAATGCGTTCAAGCTTTTTTTCAATAGAGTCAGAATTTTGTTTTTGCATTTTATATTACTAGTATCTTGTTGCCTTTTCAAGATTTCGATTATCCATATTAACTTCAAATAACTGTACATGATTTATCTCAGATGGTATCTGAGACGCCATCTATGGAAACGATTCTAAAACTTTAGCATAGCTTGCAAACCGATGATTTTGTGGATGTACTAATTTTTGATGATATTTTGTGATTGTTTTTCCAATAGCGCCATCTAGTCCGAGTGGACCTTTAACGAATTTTTCATTATTTGTCCACTTTAACACCTCATCGGTGGGGCTGTAATAATTTACAATTTTTCTTTTAATTACTTTATCCAATAATTGTCCATATTTTTTGGATGACGGCACATCACTTGTAATTGATGCGCCAAAAAAATATATGCTATCAATTATACCAATATTTTGTTTCTTTTTTGCCAAGTGTTCAATCGTGCTGAGAATTACCTGAGACCCCAAAGAGTGACCCATTAAGCGAATTCTAGTTTTAGGACTGGCAGATTTGAAATCTTGAATAAACAGAGATAGGTTACGGCCATTTTTTTTGGCTATTTTTTGTCCAGCAGCAAGCGCACGTTTGACATGTTTTTTCAAATGAGCGCCAGTTGTATTTGAATCATAACTAAACCCGATTACAGGAAAAGCATATCCAAGATAGCGTAAACGATTTTTTGCCAATACTACTTTGGCAATAGCATCAGATTTATCATTTCGCAAACCATGAATCATTATAGTTAACTCTGAAGAACCAATTAATTTATCAAATTCTTTTTTTGGGTATAAGAAATAAGAATTGTTTTTGATTGTCTTTCCATGGGTTAAATCATAATATCCCCTAGTAGAGATTCTTGGAATAATTTTAGCCATTCTACTCTGGACCTAGTTGTTTTTTGTATTTTTCAATTTCTTCTTCTTCTACTTTGACAAATAGTGGAGATATTTCTCCCAAAAGATGACCGGGTTTTACCAAAAAATTTGAAATAAAATCCCACTTGTTTTCATTAACTTTGCCAGCAAATCCAAGTTGGGTCCATATTTTTTGTGAGGATTCTGGAAGAAATGGAAATATTGCTATTGCCATGCTGCAAGCAGCATTTACGGATAAAAATACACATGTCGCAGTTCCAGGCCCCTTCTTCCAAGGTTCTTTGTGTTGAAAGTACTGATTAAAAAATGAGGAAAATTCCATGATTTTTTTGAGTGCTCTATCCAAGTGATTTTGCTCCATCAAGGCTCCTATCTCAGTTGATAAATTTTTGATCCTGTTTTCAGCCTCTGTATCTTTATCATCATAGGTTTCAGTTTCAGGGATTATTCCATCAAATGCTTTTTTTGTAAACCCCAATGCACGGTTGACAAAGTTTCCAACATTGCCAATTAGTTCAGAATTAATTCTATTTGTAAATTCATTCCAATCAAAATTCAAGTCATCCTGAGAATAGGGGTTTATCGCAACCAAATAATATCTCAGATAGTCAGCAGGGTAATATTCTAAAAATTGCTTCAAGCCAATATACCAGTTTCTACTTTTAGAGATTTTTTTCCCCTGTAGTGTCAGATGGCCCCTTGTAGGAATATAATCAGGTAACTTGTATTCGCTGTTTATCCCTAACCGCATTGCAGGCAAAAAGAGATAATGGTGATAAACAATGTCTTTGCCAATAAAGTGATAAATATCTGCAGAGTTCCAAAATTCTTTTCCATCAATTCCTTTATCTTTAAGAAATTTTATTGCAGTAGAAATGTATGCCAGGTGGTTATCAAACCACCCATAGAAGACCTTGCCTTTGGCAGCATCAAGTGGAATTGGAACGCCCCATACAATATCCCTTGTAATATCCCAATCTATTAGACCAGTTTTTATCCAATTCTGAACATATTTTTTTACATCCTTTTGGAGATTCTCATTTTCATCTAGCCACTTTGATAATGAATCAGCAAAATTTTTGAGTTTGAAAAAGTAGTGGGTTGTCTTTTCTTTTGTAGGAGTTACACCACAAATAGAACATCGAGGATCAAAGATTTCCTCAGGAACACGTCCGCAGCTTTCACAAAGATCAGAGTATTGATCAGCAGCTTTGCAGTAGGGACAAATGCCTTTGACGTATCTGTCTGGCAAGAATTTTTTGTCATTGTTGCAGTAAAACTGGATGATTTCTTTTTGGTAAATATGGCCTGCAGCGTCAAGTTTTTTAAAAACATCTTGCACGAATTGAATGTTTTCAGAAGAGCTTGTTTTGTAAAAAAAATCAAAGTCAATTCCGGCAGCAGTAAAATCATCATAGTCGCGTTTGTTCCAATGTGTTACATATTCAGAGGGAGTTTTTCCTTCTTTTTCAGATTGTAGCAAAATAGGAGTGCCAAAATCATCAGATGCGCAAATATAGTAAGCCTCAACCCCCTTTAGTTTGAGAAATCTCGTAGTCACATCTGCTGGCAAATATGTCGATGCAATGTGTCCCAGGTGTATTTCCCCATTTGCGTATGGTAACGCACTGGTAATTATTGCCTTGGACCTCATGGACAATAATTTAAATTACAATAGAGGTTAAGAAGTTAATCTTTTTAGTTCTTAAAACAAGAGAAAAATTTTCCGCTGATTGAATTTTGAAAAATTCATGATTCGGGCCAATTGCCACCGCACAAAGTGTGTCTACCACTATATCCAGAATAGCGGTCATCCCACACCAAGCAGATGATTTTTTCCGCAGTTAGAACATAGAAATTTCTCTGAATTATCCACACAAATATTGACCGTATTTTACATGTAATATTTTGTCAGTATTTTAATTAAAAAATGAATGGCCAGATAACAACATTACTCAATTATGATGTAAGAGGTGATGTAATAGATTAAAAACGTGGTAAATTTTCAATTAGCAAGAATATTCAGACAAATCTTCCAGGTCATCAGATTTTTCATCAACAACGTTTAGGTGATAAAGAATTGATTTACTTTTATTCAAACATAACATCTCTTGGGAATATAGTATGATCTTAATAATTGATATAAAACCATTACGAGTGAATTATCGCAACCCTCCAATACAAATAAAAACAAAATAAGTCAGTAGAGACGCTTCCAGACATACAAAATATTTGGCGTCAAGAAATACAGATTAAATGTCAAATATCATGAAAAAACCTGAAAATCAAACAATATCATCAAAAAAATTGTTAAAAATTACCAACTGTGCATGTATTTGATTTGTTCGGGATTAAGACTGTCAATCTTTACATCCATTGCCTTTAGTGCATCAACTGCAACTTGCTTGTCAATTTCTTGTGGAACGTTAATAATTTTGTTGCCAATTTTTGCATGGTTTTTTAGAATATACAAAATAGAAAGAATTTGGTTAGAAAATGATTGCGCCATTACTTCGGGTGGGTGTCCTTCGGCTGCAACTAGATTTGCCAATCTGCCCTCCCCAATTAGATAAACTCGTTTACCGTTTTTGAGGATACACTCATCAAGATTTGCTCTAACTCTTTTTACTGATTTTGATTCCTTGAGCAAAAATTTACTGTCAATTTCCACATCAAAGTGTCCCACATTTCCCATGACTACACCATTTTTCATTTGCAAAATGTGTTCTTTTCTAATTACGCTAGTCATTCCAGTGCATGTGATGAAGATATCTCCCAGTTTGCAAGCTTGGGCCATTGGCATTACATCAAACCCATCCATGTGTGCCTCTAGTGCCTTTACTGGATCTATTTCAGTTACAATAACTTTGCAACCCATTCCATCACACCGAGATGCAACACCGCGTCCAACCCAACCATACCCCACAACTACAACTCTTTTTGATGCCAAAAGTAAGTTCATTGCACGCAAGTATCCATCAATTGTGCTCTGTCCTGTGCCATATCTAT
>JAEMQG010000049.1 GCA_022758935.1 Candidatus Nitrosopumilus sp.
AACTAAAAGATCAACTAAAAGATCAACTAAAAGATCAACTAAAAGATCAACTAAAAGATCAACTAAAAGATCAACTAAAAGATCAACTAAAAGATCAACTAACAGAAGATAATACAGATGAATTGTATTTAAAATTGATCTAATGCATATCAATTATTTTCAGTTGGGCATCTAATCGAAGACAATTCACTGAAATTACATGAATTATTCAACAATATATCGATCCAATGTCTAACATATGAAATTTCTAGACATAATGCAGTGTTATGTCAATGAGAACAGTGTGGACCACATTTGATCCTGCCAATCAAACATGTTTGAGATTGAACAAATCACAAGAGTTCACCGAATTGAAGTGTAATTAATATTTAGTACGTGTGTTTTACAGGTTCAAAAATAAACTCGTTTGTCTTGGCATTAGCCTAGTTTTTGGATGAGTTGATACTACATTTTAAAAACAGCTAGATATACATCAATTCAAATTGCTACCTCGAATTGATTCTATAAAACAAATGAGATTAAAAATTGGGATTACTCAAAAAAAACTTGCGTCTATGACCGGAGTTAGTACTTCAATGATTAATCAAATAGAATCAGGTAGAAGTCAACCAAGCTATCATACCGCCAAAAAGATTTTTGATAATCTTGCAAGTTTAGAAGGAAAATCATCCTTTCACAAGGCAGGCGATTTTTGCAGTAAAGATATTGTAAAGCTAAAACCTAGTAACACCCTGCTTGATGCAATAAAAAAAATGCATGAACTATCAATTAGTCAAATTCCTGTCTTTAATGGACAAGAACTTGTCGGAGTAATATCTGAAGATGGAATTGTCAAGCATCTTGCAGATGTAGGTGAATCTGAATTAAAAAATGCAAAATTATCAGACACTATGGAATCAGTACCACCCATCGTTGATTATGATACACCAGCAAATGTTCTTGTGCCGTTAATTAGATATTCAAAGTGCATCCTAGTTTCAAAAAAATCAAAAATTATTGGAATCATAACTGCTTCAGACACTCTAAAAATGATGGAATAATCAAATGATTATCATGGTGAATTAATCATCATGTTAATGCTTGTGAAATAATCAAACCATGCCTCTAATCTTATCTATCTTTAGTATTCTTGAAATTCATCTAAATTATTAAAATTATAATTTCAAATAGAAAAATTCAGAAGAATAACGACAACTGTTATTGCATAGCCTTTGAAAACTCGGCAATTATTTTGGACCAGTTTTTTGCCTTTATGATTCCACTTGCAACCAATATCCCTTTAGATCCTAACTCTAATGCCCTTGTAACATCATTTCCTGATACAATTCCTGCCCCGCAAAGTAATTTTGTTTTGTTTTTCTCACTTTTTATTACATCCGCTGCTTTTGCAATCAACTCTGGTCTTTCACTTGAGACTGCTTTCCCTGAACCAATTAATTCTGGTGGCTCTATTGCAATGTAATCTGGATTTAGTTTTACATATTTTTTAGCTTCTGTAACATCTTTAACACAAACAACTGAAATCATTTTTAATTCACGCAATTTTAAAACAAGCTGAGTTATGGCCTCACTTGAAATTCTATGTTCGCTATGATTAATCAAAGAACCGCTAACTTTGGATTTTTTTAGCAATTCTGGAATCATAAATCCTGTGGTACTCCCAACTTTTGCATTATCTACATGTTGGGCTAAAATCGGAATTGAACTGTTCGCTACTAATCCAATTAGATGTTGCGGTGGCGCAATTGCAATTTTTATCTTGTATTTTTTTGAAGCCTCTTCAACAGTTTTTAGAAATTTAACTATTTTATCTCCTGAAATCTCTTCATAGTTTTTACAATTAATTATGAACACTATTTGAAAATTTCTGCATTATATTTAATCCTTGATTGGATTTTTCACTGATTCATCTTTGATATCTTATCGTATCTTTTCTTCATAAAAAATACCGTCATCATAAGAAAGATTGCTGAAATATTCGTGCCTATGATAAACACATCCCCAACTATAACCCCATAAATTAACCACAAGATGGATCCTCCAGAAATAAATATCATGAGATATTTTGAAACATCTTTGAGACTCTTTGTTTTATATCCCTTGATAATTTGCTCAACCCACCCAGATAAAATCAAAACTCCTGCAGCTATTCCCAATATGTTTAATAAAGTTCCATCAATTTGCACAGTCATATCTTTAATTCCAAAAAAACTCGTCCAGGCCAGTTTGCTTTGGTTTTCCTAACATTGTTGCAAAATCCAAATCCATCGAAGATGTAATTTGATCCAATGTTGATTCCATAAACTCCATGTATTTCTTTGAATCTATCTCTTCTTTTTTTGCCATCTCTACTGGTTTTACTCCAGGCTTGTTTAAGATTTTAACATACGATATTTTATCTCCTTTTTTTACCTCTCTAATTGATTCAAGTAGTCTCGCAGCCTGTATGTGCTGGGGTACGGTTTTGATGTATTCTGATGGAGCTTTGCTAATCATCACATTGAATGTGAGATCTTCCAACGGTATTTCTTTAGATTCTACTTTTTTTGCACAGGTTGCAATTTTTTCTGTGATTTGTTTTTTTGCTCGCTCAAAGTCTTCCACTGTTTCTACACGTGATAACACATCAAGTAACTCATAAAACAATTTTCTGATAAATGGTGGTGTATGTGATTTTTTCCCTGTTAATCCTTTTACGTCTACGCTTCCTGATTTAGTTACACCCAGATAGTTTTTCTTTCTATTACTTAGGACGCAATATCTGTATATTTTGTCAATTTCCAAGTCTACCCCATGCTCTTTTTTTGCCTGCTCTATTACAATGTGAATTTGATCATCTGTAGGTTTTTTAAGAAATAACGAATCTGTATCCCCATAAATAACTTCAATTCCTATTGCCTCACATTTTTTTATGGTCTCCAAAATCGTGTATCTGCCAATTGCAGTTGTTGCCTCTGCTGCAGGAAGAAAATACAATGGAAAAATCTCTGCACCCATTACTCCATAACTTGCATTTAGAATTACTTTGAGTGCTTGACTTACTACCGTGTATTGCTGCCTTTGCTCATCCGTGAGCGTCTCTTTTTTTGAGAGACTCTTGTAGTAATTTACTCTCAAATCCCTCAATGAGCCAATAATTATTGCGGTAAGTCCATTTCTTTTTGTACATGTCCAATGATTTGTCTGCGGTATTGTATTTTTCTTGCATTCTTCATGAGAACATCTTACTGTTTCATATGAAATGTTCCTCACCTTTATTATACTTGGATACAGACTAGCAAAATCCATTACAACCACATCAAAATGAATTCCTTCTTTTGGGTCTATTACTAGTCCTCCTCTGTACTTTTTATCTTTGATTACTGCGTTTGATAACACGCCTTCTGATCTTAGCTCTAGCTCTTCTCTTTTTGGAATTAATGCATTTCTCTGCCTGTGCTCGTAGTAGAATAAACTCCTAATCCACTGTGATACTCCCATTCTTGCAATGTCGTCAATTGGCATTCTTCCAATTCTGGCAATGATTACCAGCAAATCCATTAAGAGATCATTATTGAAACTTGTAAGTTCGTATGTTAGCAGTGCATCATTGTAACAATAGTTTGCGGTTTGGTAAAGACTGAGTTGATCAAACGCTAATCCGTAATCTATCTTTTCTTTGTTTAAAAGTGCCTTTGACACACTGTTTAAAGAAAAATCTGTATATTTTTGGCTAAACGCATAAATTTGAAATGAACGATTTGATAGAGTTCTATACAAATCAAGATGTACCCCGCGTTTTAGTGTGGCCGAATCTTTCATCATGTAAAGTGGGTTATTTTCATTTTTGATTCCAAGCCTCTCTGCTCTGTTATACAAATACGGTAGATCAAACTCGTCTCCGTTATATGTTACAACAAAAGGAAAATCTTCGATTATTTTAAAAGCATCTTGAATCATGTCTTTTTCTTTGCTCTGATCATAAAATGTCACACTGATGTTTTGACCAAGATCGTTTGTCCCTTCATCTGTTCCCTCTGTTCTTAACACAAAAATCTGATCAAATCCATTGGTTCCCTTTAGTCCTATGGCTGTAACTTTTTTTTCTGCAATTTTTGGATCTGGAATTCTTCCAATTTCTGCCTCTACTTCAATATCTACACTTAATCTTTTAATTCTGGGTATTGGCTGATTGAGTAAATCTGCCCATTCAGAAATTAATTCTTTAAACTCCTTTGGGTCTACCATATTTTCACTATCTACTTTATCCCACAACAAACTTTTCAACGCAAGTTTAACTTCACTTGCTATTTCCAAATCATGTGGTTTTATTTTACCCTCTACTATCTCATAATATTTTCCTACAATTAGTGCTCTGTCATAAAGATAATTTTCATAATATTTTATGTCCGATTCCCACGTTTCAATAATATTTCTAATACTTTTGTCTCCAGTTGTACCTCCAATTGTAAGGGGATCCGCAACTGTTATTTTTGACATGTTAATTTCTTCATCTTTCATCATATCGTATCGTTTCACGGTTTTAATTTCTAAAACATCATCTCTTTCTTGAAGAAAATCTAATTCATCCGGAGATAATCTGGAATAACAATATGGTTTGTGTCCTGTTTCATCATGCCATAAAATTAATTTCTGTGATTCTGGTTCGTAGAATTTCAAGACGGGTGTCCTTGTTATGTTATCATATGCTGCTGATACTAACATTGATGGCGGCATTGAACTATTTTTTTTTGTTTCTTTCATGTTAATTTGCATGTGATCACTTAGAGGGAATTTTCATATTTGCTAACTAATTCTTTTGCCCATCTTGCAATTCTTCTTTTGTCAAGGTGAATTACTTCTACTCCTGCCTCTTTTAATAATTCAAAATCTGTTTCTGGATAAGAATCCAGACAGACGAATTTTCTAATTCCTATGGTGATTGCCATCTTTGTGCATTCTAAACACGGAACAAATGTAGTATACAGTATTGCTCCTTGAATTCCAGCCTCGATTCCTAAAATTGCACAATGCATTATTGCGTTTGCTTCTGCGTGATTGCAAAGACATCTATCTAAAGATGCCCCTGATTCAATCTTCCCCTCCATTCTTAACTGACATCGTTTACATCCTCCTTCAAAGCAATTTTTGATTCCTGGTGGTGTTCCATTGTATCCTGTTGCTAATTGTCTATTTTTTCGTACAATAACTGCCCCTACCTGTCTAGTCATACAATTTGAGCGAAGCTTGGCCAACTCTGCTTGAAGCATAAAATATTCATCCCAACCCGGCCTCTCAAAAGATACACTCACACAACTAATTGCCTTTTTGTTCAATATATTGATTCATGAAGCATCTTAATTGCATCTAATCCTAGTATTTTAGAAAATAGTCTGATTCTGCATTTTTTAAATCAGTTGATCTAATTTTAATGAATTATTGGGACTCCGAAATTTTTTCTAGTGATAATTGACCTTCAATCTATGCAGTGGTTATATAATTAACCGCAAGTAATAGAATCGAGAGTTAACACCCATCTTAAATCTAAACAGGCACAATATGTTTAAAATTGATCTCAGATTTATCTTCTTTGTATACTATTTTAAACTCATTAAACTATGATCCTGGTTTGTAATCTGAAATCACATTAACATGCAACAGAACTGGAATAATCCACAATCAAAAGGGCTAACAGAACATTTTCAGGGATTAAAAAAGGAAGCACCATTAAAACCCCGAATCCAACACTCTCTTACACAATTAACAAAAACAATATCTTCTCTTGATTATAAAGTAAAAAGCCTTGATGACAAAGATGCTAAATTATTCAATAGAATAGTATCTGCAAAAAAGAATCACGATTCAACAACATGTAAAATCATTGCAAACGAATTAGTAGAATTAAGAAAAAATAAAAAAATATTGACCACTTTGAAATTATCTCTGGAGCAAGTCAATCTTAGGCTATCCACAGTTCAAGATTTGGGTGACGCAATGGTCTCACTAAGACCTGTTCTAGCTACAATGAATGCATTAAAACCTGCCTTAGGCAGAATAATGCCTGAAGTTAGCCGTGAATTTGAGTCCTTGTTTGGAATTCTAAATGAATCCATCTCTGGTTCATTTGAAGGAAGCTTTGATATGGATGGTGTCTCAAATGAGGAAACTGAAAACATTCTCAAAGAAGCAGCGGCAGTAGCTGGAAATCGTATTGGTGACAAATTCCCTTCAACCCCATCTGGAATCTCTTCATCAAATTCAGTTGGATTGGAATAATCTAAAAACAAAACATAATCTAAAAATTATCGGTGGGTTCAAAATATTTGGCAGTTGAATCAACCCCACATTAGATGCTTCTAACATTTTTTTGCAGTCTAGCATAATTTTTTAATTGTTCTATTAACAATTAAAAATATCGACAAGAGATAAAATTGGTATGATTTCTTCTATTCTCTTATTAATGAGAAGATTATATTAATCTCAACAGGTTAAATTATAATTATGTCAAAACTAGCTCCTCTTCCTCCAGCTCCTATTCTGATGATCTGTTTTGGTCATTGTGGTATTGGTCTTGGTGCTGAATCATATAGACGATTGTTGCTCGATGTAGGGGCTGATCCACTAAAGCCAACACTGAAAAACTCAAAAGATGAATCAAGGGTTCTAAAAAGATACGGAAGCACCATTCTGAGGATGCCTCCTTCTTATGGTGATGGTGAAATACCACTTATTCCGCGGGCATTACTTGTGGATTTAGATCCAAGAGCTGCAAATCTGATTTTACAATCATATCCAGACCTTTTTGCACTGCGTGATCAACATGTAATCCATGGTGCGGGTGGGGCGGCAAGAAACTGGGCAGAAGGAAAAACAAGATTTGCAGAAGAAATGAAAACTAAAATAAATATTAAAAAACAACTATCTGTGATTTCTCCTGAACCCGTTAGAGGATTTGTTGTTCCATTTGCAATGGGTGGAGGAACAGGAAGCTCATTTTCAAGTGCATTTATAGAGTATATTAAAACAGAATCAAAAGAACATGCTACAATAGCAACCTTTGGTTTGCTTCCTGAATTTGGTTGGGATCCAGTTATTTTTGAAGCCGCTGCAATTAATATAGTGATGAATTTGGAATATCAAATAAAGTACAGTGATTGTTCTATTCTTGTTTCTAATAAATCGCTGAGACAACTCGCACATCATCATGATAAAAAATTACAAAAAGTCCCTTCAATTATTGATGACCTTCCAAAAGAACATGAGGTAGGTTGGAAAGATTACAAAGGAATGAATTTGATAGCTGCAAATACTATCTCGATGTTCATCTCATCATTTGCAAGGGAAACCGAATGGGATATGTCTAATTATCGTACGTGGCTTGCAACAAAAAAACCAAAATTTGCAATACCCTGGATTATGCCTGTCAGCCCATCTGAAAGTCAATGGGGAAAAGATATGCTTTCATCAACAAAAAATAACACAATGGAGGATATTCTAAGTAAAATGGGTAAGAAAGAAGATGCACTCCTCTTTGACATTGATGAAAATGACATTCGAAACAATGGCGGTTCTAGAGACTCGTGCTGCGTGTTGGTGAAAGTAAAGGGAGAATTTGACATCAAAGAGCGGGAGGCAATTAAAAGAGTCATCAAAGATAAATTTAACATTGAAGAAACTAGAATGATATTTGTAAAAATACCAATAATGGATGGAGAACAAGCAAGTATAGCTGCCCTTGTAAATACAAAGGCGATTGGACCAAAAATCTTAGAAATTGCCAAAGAGGCAGAAGAGGCATGGGATGGTTACAAAGATGAATATGGCAGATGGGGACTTACCACTGAAGAATTTAAAGAAGGCCTAATGGACGTGGTCCATCAGTTTAGCTAAAGATATGGCAAATTTTGAATTTCTTGAATCTCTTGCAATCGAAATTAAAGAAAATAGAACAAAATTGTATGACGTAGAAGATTCCTTGTCTGGTGTGAATGTGCAACTACACGAAATTCCTTTGAAACGAACAACTGAATCTACATTTGCAAAAATGATTGGTATTGGCTACAACGATAAGATTGCAGAACTTGAAAAAGCAAAAGAACAACTTGAAAGAACTATGGCTGACTTAAAAACCTCCATTAGTAAAGACACTGATACTTTTATCTCTGAGGTAAGCTCGCCACACCTAATTATTCCTCTTGAAGAACACCCTGTTATAATAGATGGAAAGACAATTTACAAGTATCGAGGTGGGGCTAAATTCAAAAATCTTTTTGAAATACTTTGTGAAATACTAGGTCGTAGCTCACCACTAGTTGTGAAAGATGTAATGCTATCTCCAACTGAAATCACAATAGCTGTAAAAGATGAATTTGAAGCCAAACAAAAATTCATCAATAGTTTTAATGAAGTTCAAAATACCCTATTAATAAAAAAAAAATAACCTGATTTTGTGTTTGTTTCATTCTTTTGTACCTTGAATTGTTGTTCCTGTTAATAATAGTCTAAATTTACAATCTAGTTTACAGACAAGATAAAATGTTAATGATAATCTAAATCAAAGAAATCAACCATTATGTCTTTTTTAAGACTTTTCTGTACATTGAGATAGTGATTCCAAATAATGTGTTCATCGTATGAGTTGAATGATGTGTGATCAATGTTGAAACCTAATAGAAAATGGATGTTTTTCATATTGCCATCTAGCATAGCTGCAGAAGGACTCCATATTGTTATTCCATTGTATGTCCTTTTTCTCGGCGGTACCGTGGTAGATGTAGGGATTGTCATAGGATTACATTATGCATTATCGTCATTTGGGTCAGTTTTTTGGGGTAAAATTATTGACAAATACCATGTAAAGAAGGCTATACTTTTTATCTGCTTTTCAGCAATTACGATTTGTAGCATACTGTTATTTTTTACTACTGCTTTGAATTTTGTCTTTATAATTTCTTCAATTGCAGGATTTTTCATCATTGGGAAAAATCCGGTTACACAAGTTTTGGTGATGGAATCTGTGTCAAACAATCAATGGAGTAAATTATTTACACAAATTTCAATTCTTAGTAGTTTTGGAAGTCTCACTGCATTTTTAGTGGGTTCAGTGTGGGACACGTTTTTTGATCTCAGTCCGTACTTTCTTTTTTGTGCCACCACCAGTGCAATTGCAACAGTACTCAGTATTAGAGTAGGAAGTAAAAGCATCATAGAAAGACACACGATAGTACAATCGATACACGGGATAATGCATATTTTCAATCAGAATCGACTAAATTTTCAGATGATATTTACTAAAATTCCACATCTTCATGATTTTAAGCCAATTATCTCGATTTTTCAAAGAAAAATGTCTCATGAAATAGGACTGTTATTTTTGACGAACTTTTTCTTTTACTTTGGAAGTAATGTCTACTTGACTGCATTTATCCCATTTCTAAAAAAATTTGATTTTACTAATTCTGAAGTTTTTTTGGTTTATATGGTTCAAACAGCAGTGTTACTGATAATTTTCTTTTTTATCCCACGTTTAATTTCCATAATAAGTGAGGAGCGCGCAACACAGTTATCTTATTTGCCACGAGTTTTGGGAATTATTACGGCAGCATCTATAATTCCTATTGTGACTGGGGGTGATTCCCTTTTAGTTGCAATTATTTCATCATGTTTGATGGTTACAGCATTTTCCATTTTCAGTGTTTCCAACTCCATGATTATTTTCAAATCCATCCCAAAGGGATTTGAAGGAACGTATCTTGGTGTTAATAGCTTCATGATGGGTTTAGGGATATTCTCTGGGGCGTTAACTGCCGGGTTTGTTTCAAACACTGTGAGTTATCTGGCATCATTTACTATAGCCATAGGTGTTATTTTATTTTCATTAATTATGTTTAGACTTTATTTAAAAAACAGATTATCCCACAGAATCATTTAAAATAATCACCTAACTGTTTTCTTCCCCCAATGAAAACAAATTCGTACAAAGATATTTGATGAAATTCTGTATTTTTGAAAAATTAATTTAATATCTTGGAAAAATACTAACTCTCGACTTTGCAGAAATTGCAATTATTGATATAATTGCTACTGTTAAAATCATGACTGCAATTGTTCCAAACTCTGGCACAACTACGCCCTGGCTTATCTCAACTTTAATAGAATTTTTATGTTCTGAGAATATTCCTTGATTGGCAGTAATTGTATACATTCCGTCTTCTTTCCATAATGGTCCACCAGTTGTCATTTCAAGTGAAAACTCTCCATTTGCTTTAGGTGTTATTTGCGCAATTGACACCAAGTTTCCGCTAGGTGCATTCACCGTAAATGTAATGTCTGTTTGAGTTGTAGCTGTATTTCCAACCACTTTGATTTTATTATCCCCAAATACAGTTTCCGCCGAAAGACTAATTGCACTTTCTCCCTCTTTGCCTATTTCTGGTTTAGGCAATCCTGATGAAGTACCTGTAGGGGATTTTAATTCGCCAACCACTTTGAATTTTATCTGTGCTGTTTTTTCTGTATCTTCATGACTTGCAATTACGGTGTATGTTCCTTCCTTGAAACTTGGGAGTGTTGGGTGAATCAATCGTTTAAACTCACCATCGCTACCAATGGGTAATTCTGGGGCATAAACAATTTCTCCATCTGGAGCAATAACTGTCAGTTTAACTGGCTTAAATATGGCGACATCTGAAATTTTGCCAAAGACTAATACTGAATCAAAAGATTTTATGTTAGTCTGAGCGGTGCTTAACTCTATCATGGGTTCTGCAAAGGCAGATATCGGAATTGATAATGCTACTAATGCTAGTATTGCAATCTTTAGCATATTTTAATGATAAATTATCTGTATATGAATTCTCCTGTGTATATCTATTATCCAATTCTGATCTCTGTAAAAAAGAAACAACTTACAATAAAAAATTTACTAGATGTATAAAATTAATTTTTCTTCTTCGTTCTGAGTGGATTTGATGAATAACATGAAATGTATATGTTGAGGGCTTTCTAGCTGTACAAATCATTTTACCTGATACAAAAAGCGACATCGCGGTATTTGGATCAATTTGCCGGCGAGTCGATCTTGAAACTTCTTTTCTACATCTTCTAAATCCTGATCTTGATTAATTGTTGTAGTAGCAACTACCTTCTCAATACAAAGTGGATAGAGAATACTGGGGTCTAATCTCCAATCTTATTGAAGGGATGATCTGTGATATCCTGGTGTATGTTGGCATATATCTCTTGCTTGAATGTGAGGTCACATCTATAACATTTCCATGATTTCATATTAAATAGGCCATATCTTTCGAATATAATGACCGCGTAGGATTCATTCATATCAATGATCAGTGTAATTCACTTTTCAAGATATCTGGGCTCAAATACCTCTGAAAATTCAACTTTTGTAGATTAAATTTTTTTTATTGCTTGATATATCTGTGTATGCCTCAACTAATATTTTCAAATCGCTGTATGTCTTTTTTCAAATTCAAAGGTTTTTTACAAAAACAAGAAAAGCAAAGATAAAATTCTGAAGAGATCTCAAACATGGCAATCAACTGTATTTTATGGCATCCTAAATTCAATTGCAGAAGATCGGATAAACAAAAAAGTAAGAGTGTAAAAATACAATGTTCTACATTGCTTAAATCATATCTACGTATTTTTACCAAATCTGAAACCAAATTAAATTATTTTTTAATTTCTTTCTGATCTGGTCCCCTAATGTTTACATAGTAAGATATAATAAATCAAATAATTCATTTTACAGAGTAATGCAAGGCTCAAAAAATTATTTACTAATTATTATTGCGCTCTCGTTAGTTCTAGTTAATTTTAACTCTGTATTTGCACAAGAAAATTTCTTTGAAGGTATTTACAATCCAACCACTGATGCACTAAAAGAATTTGCTGTTAGTGTTGCAGATAGTACTCCAAAAATAATTGCCGCCATAATTTTGCTTGTAATTGGTCTTATTGCTGGAAAAATTGTAAGCAGGGTGACTGCCAAAGCTGTAACAAATATTCTTCAAAAAACGGGTCAGAAAAATGAAGCCCTAAAGATTGGTGAGGAGATTAACAGTAAATTTGATTCTGTAAAGCTAATTTCATCAACAATTCGTTGGTTCGTCTATCTGTTTTTCATAGTTGCAGCAGTTAATGCATTACAGTTTGAGCAACTTACAACAGCACTGACAAGTCTTTGGTTTTGGGTTCCTAATCTTCTTGCGTTTGTATTAATTGTTGTAATTGGTTCAATTGTTGTCAATTTTGTTGCAAGATGGTTAGAGAGTCAACTATTACATCATCGCATAGGTGGCCATAAAATTATACTATCTGTGATAAAGGCCGTTATTTACAGCATCATCTTTGCAATAGGCTTCACACAACTTGGTGTTGGTGAAACTATAATTCCAATTCTAGTGTCTGCATTTTCATGGAGCATAGCAATTGCCATAGGTGTATCAATTGCCATAGGATTGGGATTTGCATTAAAAGACATCATTCCAGCTTCAATCATGGGTGCCTCAAATCAGCGTTCTATTCTTAAAGTTGGACAAAAAGTCAAAATTGGAGATGTTACTGGTACTATCACTGCATCACATCTGCTTCATGTAATTATAACCAATGAAAAAAATGAGAGTGTGGTAATTCCAACAAAAACAATGATGAATCAGACTATAATTATTTTTAATTAAATTTTTTAAAACAATATTTTTTGTAGTCAAAATTATGAAATCTTATTTCTATAAACCCAAAATACTCTTCTGTTATCTATAAATGGTTTATTAAACAATACGTGATTATTCCATAATATTTCAAAAATGATTTTGATTACTTCTGGATAATTTTTAAACTATGAGTTTAATAAAAATAGATTTAGAAAAACAGAATTGGAATAAGAGTCTATTTCACAATAACTGCTTTCATTAAACATTTCTAGTATTTCTGCTTTTTACTTGTTGTCATGCTAGATGAAATTTGAGATTTTATATATCTAGAATAATTTATGATATATAATATCATAAGGGATACGTGTTTCATGTTGCATACTTGATAAAATTAATCAAATTACTTAAGGAGATCAAAGAGTAAATGAGTCGTTCACTTAAGTGACCTTTTTGAATTGTCTTTCTGTTTAAAATAATTTCCAGTCAAATATGCTTCTGAAGTTTTAAAGAGTATGACTTTCCTTACGTCATTATCTTTTATTTGTTCAATAGTTTTGCTTTTTCTTTTTGATCTTTTTGGTTCACTGTTATTTTCAATAGTTGTTTTTGTATGGCATCAATGTGAATTAATATGTCCACAAAAGCTCGAGTCTCTTCTTTCTTAAATGATTCTGACTCTTCTTCAATCTCTTTTGGTAATCTCACCATTCTTTGAAACCTTCTTTCTAAAAACTCTAGATACCTAAACTCCTCAAGATATTGCCTCAAAATAGTAATTATTCTCTTATTACTTGATGGGTTGTGTTTCTTTATTGAAATTGAAAAGAGATGTTTCTTGACTATGCAGTCAGACTGATCCTCTTGAAGCCACAAAATAAATGAGTTGCATAATCTGAATAATCGGGCATAATTTGCGTCTTGCTT
>JAEMQG010000054.1 GCA_022758935.1 Candidatus Nitrosopumilus sp.
AAAATTAGAGTTTTTTTCATTTATGTATCTGAATTTTATGTGGCCTTATATTTTCTTTATATTGCATAAGAATTTAGTAAGAGTTTAGAATCCAATGTTTGGGCTTGTCCTATGGTTAGATAATTCATCTTTTAACACATCTATTCATTTTTCTGATTTATCCAATCACGCATCATACCTGACTGTTTTTTTCCAATTAATCTCCATCTTGTCATTGGCATCATAGAAAGACTGGATTTAGAGCATAAACACTCGAATATACACCGACTAAACCTTTATTCTTTAATAAAATTAATAATCCCCAATTTTTTGATTTAATTGCTCACTATTAATGGCAAAATGCCCGAACATTGGATTCTAAACTCTTACTAAATTCTTATGCAATATAAAGAAAATATAAGGCCACATAAAATTCAGATACATAAATGAAAAAAACTCTAATTTTATTTACACTGATTGCCATAACTGCTTTAATTTCAACTGATGACGCCTTTGCCCAAAACTCTACAAACCCGGTAAAAATGAAAATAGGTATAGATGTAATGAATATTGGAAAGATAGACAAAGAGACAGGTTCCTATGACATGATTTTTTGGGTATCTGAATCTTCAGATGATTATGATTTTACAACGCAGCCCCCACCAATAATTGACTATGAAAATGGATATGTGGAAGAAACATCAGCAGTTAGTATTACACAGCATTTTTATAAATTCAAAGCGAGAGGAACTTTTTATAATAATATAGATTATAGACCGCATCCATTCCATCATATGGATTTGGCGGTTCACATTAAATCTGTAATTCCAAACACCCTAGACAAGCTAGAATTCGTCGTAGATCCAGAATACAGTGGAATACGTGGCGAATCATTTGTAACGGTGCCAGGATGGGAGATTGGCGAACCTTCTTTTTTTGTTTCTAATCAAACTTACCCGTGGGGAGAATTTTCAAGATATTCAGCAATTATTCCTGTCAAATCATCTCCAATTGGAGTCTTTATGAAATACATATCTCCTACATTAATGATAGCTGGGTTTGCATTTAGCACATATTGGATTCCTGCAAAGTATTCTGATGAGAAAATCGAGATAATTGCTGCGACATTAGTGGGCTCAATATTCTTTCATATTACCTTTTTAGGTGCAGGCATTCCCAGTGTTCAATATCTGACTTTTGCTGACAAGGTCATGATGAGCATATATGCCGTATTTGCAATGTGTTTGTTTGCTGTTTTATTACACAAGAAATTTGAATCTGAATTAAAGGAAAAATATACAATGATCGTAGAAAAAAATCTTAACAAGAAATTTCGTATTATGACTCCTATTGTGGCTGTTGTAATATTTTTAATTGCACAGGTGTTATGATTTTCAAAGTCGTAGATTTTACATAGATATGACATGATAAATACAACTAAACTCAATTTCTAAATCCTAAAGTTCATAACATCTTTTAATCTAATGGAATGCTTTTCTAATAGTTTTACGTACTAGAATAGTGGTCAGTCCTAATGCTATGTATATTGCAATGCATCTAGATAGAATGAATGATGAATTAATCTCTGCAACATATGGAAAACAGGGGGAAGAGAAATCACCAAAAAAGTGTTCATGTGAATGCAATTGTACTAATACGATATCAAATATAGGCCGTGATCTTTGTAATTTTTGTACACTTGGGACGCATAAACATCAATGAACAAGACATGTGATTAATTCTTTGACCTCATCTCCTTTTAATTTCTTAAACAAAATTATGGCAAATTTGAGCCCAAAATTTGTATGTTTTCTGCAACTGTTTTTGTAATAGGGTGTTTACAAAATAGGGAATTAATGACCGTCATGGACTTTGATTTGACCTCAATAACTAAATAATATTACGTTCTACAATTTGTAGTGGCTTTGTACGATCCTGAAGAACCAAGAAGATCAGTAGATTTACTGACTGAGGTGATACTAAATTCCAATAGAATCATTTACTGCCATTACTTTATTGAATGCGGCAAAAAGGCAAGCAAACAAATCGATTTAGATGATAAAATGATTAATGTCTGTGATAATCACTATGATGAAATACAGTCAAAGAAGAAATGAAAACAAAAGTTTGTCATCACCACGAAAAAACCAAATCAACACAAGATGCAAATACAATTCTAGTCTTAGGATGTTAATTTTTTAAAATTAATTCAGATTCCAACTCTGTTTGATTTTATATCCAGAGTTTAAGACCAAATCCCTGGAAAAGTTTTGGTGGCAACTCTAGTTTAAGGTTCGTTTTAAGTGTAAAAACATAAAACCAGTCGGAAGATAAATTAACCTGATTTTTATTTTTCAAATCATTCATGACTATTTTTAATGTGCATGTGACCATTGAAAACAAACCTGGTATTAGTGATCCTGAAGGTGAAACTATTCTAAATGATCTTGTATTGAAAGGTACGCATTCCACAATAACCGGAATTAAAACTGCAAAAATGTTAAAATTTACAATCAAAGAAAAAGATAAAACATCTGCAAAAAATAAAATCCAAGAAATTTGTGATGAATTGCGCATTTACAATCCAATGGTGAGCAAAGTTACAATTGACGTATTTGATTCTTAATTGTGCCTGATTTTAATCTAAAAATTCAATTAAATCTTTAGTTTGCTTGATAAAAATTCAAGAAATTTTTTGATACTATATTTATGAAAGATTACAATTAGAAATTATTGGAAATAAAAAACCGTGCTGTGTTACTATCTAATAACAAATTTACATGAATAAGATAAATTGTCTCTATCTCTTCAAACCTAATGTCCAACCACGTTGAATTAATTTTTGAGCCGTTAGTGGTTTTACGCAAGCAGGAGAATGATCATATTTTAGAATTAAAATAAAACTCCCCACACATTGAATTTCGCTTATGTTTCTGCCCTGAGGCTGTTGTTTTTTTGGAGGTAATTTATCAAAATTGTCTCTAGTTTTTTGAACCTCTAATACGGTTACTGAGACGACATCACTTCTCTGCTCTAAAATTGGAATCCATGCTTGATCTATCTGGACTGTGATCTCATTTTTTTGTTGATTGGAAACAACATTTTCTGCATCAGCAAATGACAAAAATTTTAAAACATAGTTCTGAAGATAACGTACTTCCTTTGCTCTTTTTGCCTGATCAGTGTCTTCTGATTCTCCTGTCGCCTTTATGACCACTGACACTCTTTTACCCGTGAGTGACACGTCTTTGTATTTGTCAGCAAATGTAGCTGCAGTAAATGCTGTATCTGAATTTGATTTTGATGATGGTATTGTATAATCTGCATCACTAAATGGTATTATGGAAAGTATCCCCATTGATAGAAAAAATGGGATTAATGCAATGATAATTCTATGACTCATACACAATTGAACTTTCTTTAATATTAAAATAATTTGAAATTCATTTTATCTGTTATGATAATTTATTAACAATTGATGGCCATACATACAATTTATGACCAATTTCATGAATTCATGCTGTAATCCGGTATCTGACTACATCTTATTTGTGATAATGAACATAGCGATCAATTTGTTATGGATTTTGATATTTTTTGACTAGATTCAAATTAAATATCTCTGTAGATTATTCTAATTGTGAAAGTAGGGGTAATTGTTTTCCCAGGAAGTAACTGTGATCGTGACATGTATCATGTATTGACTGATGTTTTCAAACTTAATGCAGAGTATTTTTGGCATGAAAAAGAATTGCCAAAAAACATTGATGCTGTAATCCTTCCTGGTGGATTCTCTTATGGTGATCGATTAAGATCAGGGGCAATTGCAGCTCATAGCCCAATAATTAACGATGTGAGAAAAATGGCAGAAAAAGGAATTCCAATTTTAGGTGTGTGTAATGGATTTCAAATTCTTGTAGAGGCCGGGTTATTGCCTGGTGCATTACTCAAAAATACATCCCTTAATTTTATGTGTAAGTGGACTAATCTGATAGTCGAAAATAACAAGACTCCATTTACAAATAAACTAAAACTACATCAAAAAATTCCTATTCCAATTGCAAACGGTGAAGGAAGATATTACGTCGATGACGACACTCTTAAAAAATTAAAGAAAACAAATCAAATTGTATTTAGATATAGTGAAGTAGTAAATGGCTCTACGGATAGAATAGCTGGAGTTTGTAATGAATTTGGAAATGTGGTTGGCATGATGCCTCATCCAGAAAGAGCAACTGAATTTGAAATCAATCCGATTGATACTAGACCCTCTTCTTTGATTTTTGAATCTCTGATTAAAACAATTGGTGTCAAAAATTGAGTTTGGAACCACAGGAACTAGATGATCTTATCTCCAAGATTGGAAGAACACCAACATCGACTGAATTACAAATTGTAGCTGCAGAATGGTCTGAGCACTGTTCATACAAATCATCAAAAAAACATCTCAAGATGTTGCCCATGAAAGGACCATTAGTTATTTCTGAAAAAGGTTATGATTCTGGAGTTTTAGATGTTGGTGATGGATATGTCATAACTGCTCATATTGAAAGTCACAATCATCCATCTGCCGTTGAACCATATGGGGGAGCTGCAACCGGTGTTGGAGGCGTTATCCGAGATATTCTTTCAGCTGGAACAAGACCTATTGCTATCTTCGATCGCTTGAGATTTGGGGACATTGAAAAAGATCTGCAAGCAAGATGGCTTTTCAAAAATGCTGTTACTGGGATAGCTGATTATGGAAATTGCTTAGGCATTCCCACAATTGGTGGGGAAGTTGAATTTGACGAATGCTATTCAAATTATGCACTAGTGGACGTAGCAGCTATAGGATTTGGAAAGAAAACGGATTTAATTAAAAACCATGCAAGACGAGGTGATCTTGTAGTATTACTTGGGGGCTCTACTGGAAGAGACGGAATTGGCGGCTCACAGTTTGCTTCTGACTCTTTGGAATCTGAAGATAGATCTGCAGTACAAATCCCAGATCCATTTATTGAAAAATTAATCATAGAAACAATACTTGAAGCAAGAAATCAAAATCTTATCAATGCGATGAAAGATCTCGGTGGTGGCGGATTGTCTTGTGCAGTATCTGAAACTGCAGATGCATTATCTATTGGAATTGAAATGGACGTAGACAAAGTTCATACTCGTGAATCAGATATGAGCCCTGATGAAATTATGGTGTCTGAATCTCAAGAGAGAATGTTAATAATAACAAATAGTGAAAAACTTAAAAAATTAGAAAAAATTTGTGAAAAATTCCACGTCAAATGTTCTCTTATTGGTCATGTGACTTCCGGTAATATGATGCATGTAAAAAAAGGTAAAAAAACATGTGCTAATCTTCCAACGGCTGTTGTTGCAAACGCCAATCTTTTGGATAGGCCTTCAAAAAAACCTTCATATCTAGAAAATATAGAACATGAAAAAAAACTTCATCCAATTTCAAATTACTCAAAAATGATGATGAAATTACTTTCATCACCAAACATTGCAAGCAAAATTTGGGTATATGGACAATTTGATCATGAGGTTGGAATCAGAACTGTAATAAAACCAGGTAAAGATGCATCTGTTCTCCGACTTGACAACGGCAAATTTTTGGCAGCTAAAATAGATGGTAATCCAAAACACTGTTACATTAATCCACGAGAAGGGGCAATCGGATGCTTTGAGGAAGCTTGCAGAAATGTTGTTTGTACTGGAGCAAAACCAATAGGAATGCTTGACCATTTACAATTTGGAAATCCGGAAAACCCTGAAATTTTTTGGACTTTTCTGGAATCATTAAAGGGAATAACTGACTTTGCAAAATATTTTGAAATCCCATGTGTTGGTGGAAAAGTTAGTTTGTATAATGAAACCCCATCAGGCCCCATTAAACCTACTCCATTAATTGGAATTTTGGGTCTAATTGAGAAAAAACCTCTCTATTCTCAGAAAATCACTAATGGTGATTATCTTGTAATAGTTGGTGAAACTAAAGATGAATTGGGAGGTTCTGAATATTTTGAATATATTCATAAATTTGTTGGAGGTAAATGCCCTATTGTAAATTTTAAAGAATCTAAAACTAACATGAAAGTGGTGTTAGATGTAATTGGAAAAGATTTTCTAAAGACAGTACACGACTGTTCAAAGGGCGGCCTCGCAGTAGCTGTTTCAGAATTATGCATGATCAATCAAATCGGGTGTGATGTTTCATTGGAAAAAGTACCTGGTCCAAAATTGGATGTTGACAGAATCCTATTTTCTGAAAGTCATTCAAGGTATCTTTTTGTTCTAGAAAGGAAAAACCTCCCAAAACTTGAAGAATATCTTGGAAAGAACAAAGTTTCATACAACATGATCGGACAATTTGGGGGCGAAAGTATTCAATTTAGTAGAGGAAATAGACCCATAGTTAATCTAAGAGTTGATAAGGCACAAAAAACTTGGTTTAATTCGTTAAAGGAACTAGTAGTGCATGGTTAAAGAAAATTGTGGTGTAGTTGGAATTTTTAGTCTTAGCGGAACGAATGTTGTTCCAATGGCAATTGATGCCCTTAGAGCATTACAACATAGAGGACAAGAGGCATGGGGCATTGCAATTCCAAACAAAGAACCATTAAAAAGATTAGGTCTGGTTTCTTCTGCTTCATCCGAATTTAAGAAAATCAGTGAGGATTATTCCTCTCCTTCAGTAATTGGCCATGTTAGATATTCTACTATGGGAAGAAGTACTCTTGAAAATGCACAGCCACTCAAAGTCAAGGATCTTTGTATTGCTCATAATGGAACAATTGCAAACGTACAAGAACTGTCAAATTTAGTTGGAGGATGTTCATTTACCCCACAAAATGCTAGTGACACACTAGTTGCTGCACAGAGACTTGTATCACTAATTTCAGAAAATGGACAAATGGGAAAAGCGTTGGCAATACTAAAAAATGAAATGGTCGGTTCTTACTGTTTTACGTTTATCTCTGATGATAATTCTGTATATGCGGCCAGGGATCCTAAGGGCTTCAGACCTATGGTTTTGGGTTACAAGGAATCTGATGACACTTACATCATAGCATCAGAATCATCCGCAATTTCTGCAGGCGGTGCCACATTGCAAAGAGACGTCAAACCTGGTGAACTGATCAAACTTAGTAAAAACGGATTAGAAACAGAAAGATTTTCTGAAGATACTTCTCGTGCACACTGTTCTTTTGAATTTACCTACTTTGCACATCCCTCAAGCAATATGGAGGGTGCCAACATTTACATTTCAAGAAAAAGAATCGGCCAATTTCTGGCAAAAAAATTTCCAATTAAAGATGCCGATCTTGTTATACCGGTTCCAGACTCTGCAAGACCTGCTGCACTTGGGTATGCTCAAGAATTAGGTGTTACATTTGATGAAGGTCTTCTTAAAGACCGCTATAGCAAGAAAGGTCCATTACGGAGTTTCATTGAACCACATCAGAGTGATCGAATTGAAATTAATAGATGGATCATCCCAATTAAAGAAATAATTGATGGAAAACATGTAGTTGTAATTGATGACAGTCTAGTCCGTGGCACTAGCTCAAAGGCAATCATTCAAGCATTAAGACGTGCAGGGGCAAAAAAAATAAGCATGGTCATTACATACCCTCCAATAAAATTCCCCTGTTATGCTGGAATTGATTTTCCTTCTCAAGAAGAACTCGCAACATTCTCAAATGGTAAGGAGATGAATGATGAAGAACTAACTGAAATGGTCAGAAAAAGCATAGGTGCTGATTTTTTGGGTTATAATGATGCTGAAAACCTAGCAAAGGCAGTTGGGATTCCAAAAGATTCAATGTGTTTTACCTGTTCGTCTGGAAATTATGAGTCATTGGGAATTACACCGGAATTTAAAACTCGTTTAGAGATGAAAGGAGAATAAAATGGAAACTGCATACGTTCTAGTCAAAAGTGAAATGGCACATGAGATGGAAGTGATGCGCGAACTTCTAAAAATTGAGGCAGTAAAAGAAGCAAAGGGCACTTTTGGGGTTTATGACATTTTTGCAAAAGTCGAGGCAAATACATCTAAAGAAGTGTCTGATACCATTACACAACAAATTCGAAAAATAAAAAATGTTGTTTCCACAACTACTTTATCTGTAATTCCAGAC
>JAEMQG010000099.1 GCA_022758935.1 Candidatus Nitrosopumilus sp.
GAAACATTCACTATTGATCCTGATGTTTTTTGTAAATATGGTATTGCTACTTTTGTAAATCTAAACTGTCCTGTAAGATTTACATTTAAAACATCATTCCATTCAGACTCGTCAATTTCATGTAATTGTTTTACCTGTGGAAAAATTCCTGCATTATTTATTAGAATATCTAACTTTCCAAATTTTTCAACAGCTTGTTCTACGACTTTTTTAACATCATTTCCATCTCTAATATCTGCCGTTATTCCTATTGTATTTGAAAGCTGGCTAACAGCATTTTCTAATCGTTTTGAATCCTTTGATGTTATAATTACATCTGCTCCATTTTCTGTAAAGATTTTAGCAGTTGCAAATCCAATGCCTCTACTTCCACCAGTTACAATTGCAACTTTCCCAGATAGCTTCAATATTTTTTTTATTAAATTTCGTAATTTATAGTCTTTAAACTTACAAAATGGAAAATTATGAACATTTTTCGTATTTGCATGATGAATTTTTAGAGTTTGAAAATAATTCTAGCATTTCATATTTTATAATCATTATTCAAAATCTAATTTATTATCCAGAATAAATTTATCAGAATTCACTGTTTACGTCAAAACCAAATACTAAATTAAAATATAATGTCCTATTTTTTTATTATCTATGTTGAGATTTTTTAATTTTCTAATTATTTTGGTATGATTCTTAAAATCTTTTCAACTAAGAACTTAAACTTATTCATAAAAATATATAAAATGTTACAAATTTTTAGACTAAATCATAAATAATAAGGATTTATAGAAAGCAATGTCAAAGAATACAATTCTTATCGATTAAAACAGCATTACTCCGCAGAACAAAAAATGTAATTTGATGCTTTAACGTTCTGACCACGAGGGAAAATCCATGAGTTCTGTAGGAGTGAGTACACACATTTTAATTTTTAATTATATCCACAGATACTGAACCTAATTCGTTTCCATTTGGATTAATCTCAATGGTTATCTTTTGAGAAGTTGAAATCGAAATTACTTTTTGTCCAGTATAATCCCAAGTATAGTATTCTGATATTCCGGTTTGATGTAGAGTCCCCTCCAACTTGAAATTTTCAGAAAAATTGTAGTTATCTCCTTTTAATAAAATATTTAAAGATTGAGGGCTATCACCATTTGAAACAAATTTGAAAAGATATTCTCCTTTATCAACAACAAATGTACTGGAATAAATTCCATTTTTATATAAATCAGGATTTGCCAAAGTAACATGAAAAACCACATTACTTCTTTTTTCGACATTTTGATTAAGTGATAATCCTATTACAACTATTACTAAAACTATTATAAAACCAAAAATTTTTTTATTCATTTAAATTAATTATTAATTCTCTTATAAAAACAAGTTTCTATTTATAATTTCAAAGAATCTTTTAAACTTTGTATCTGTTTCTAATTCTTACTTCAGTAACTCCGATATATTTTTGAGTTTTATTTTCACCATTTATTACAAAAGACAACATAATATATCAGCTAGTCACATCGGATCTTTTTCTGTTGAAAATTCAATTTTAATAACATGATCTAAAATGTCAAATTCACTTCTTTTGTTTTCCGACAATTCTGTAATACTAGATGTTTTTGAGATATATTTAACAAGATTAACTACTGGCATCTTTAGATCTAATTCTTTCAGTAGTAATCTGTAACACCTTATAATATTTTCTCTTTTTATGTTAATTCGATCTGTAACAACTCTTAATGTTCTATGAGTTTCTGTATTTCTTTACACAGCATAAAGAGATGATGCTATGAGACCTGGAATTGAACAACCTCTTACAAGATCCATGTCTGGTGCCTTTCTGTAAATATAAGCGGTTTTTTCTATGACAACATCAGATAATGCAAATTTTGTTTTGAGTCTGTCTAATTTACTAAAAGCCTGTCTGAAATTTCTATCAACAGGTTCATGAACTTCTATTATTCTAATTTCTCAAACTTTCAACTGTACTCATTGTTGCAGTAAATGGCTTTCCGGTAGAATCTTTATTTTGAGAATTAATTATTGTAGCTAGCCCACATCATACATGACCAAAGAAGTTGAGTCCTGCCTAGTTCTGCTCTCGCTTCTTCATTGGAAAAAGATCTCCATTCTGGACTCTTGTTCTACCTATCTGTAGCAACAGATCCACATTTTGGGCAAAACATCTCCACAATATTAGAATCAGTCAAAATTGATCCTCTGTTACAGCGTTTACATCTATCACTTAACCAACACTTTGAGCCATAAATTTATCTTCACTTTATGCTTAAAAAAATTTGAATAACACAAAATTAGCAGTTTTTTTGAATTTATGTATAAAAAAAATATTTAAATACAAACTTTTTAACCACAGAATCATAGAATGGTAAAATGTCCTCTATGCGGAGAATCGCTAAATAACAATTCTGTGATTTCGAATCACATCCAAAAAATTCATCCACAAAGAATATCAATCTTAAATCTCTAACAAAAAATATTCTTGTTTGCAATTTTTACTTTTAATCAATATTTACATCTGAAATTAAGTATAATTTCTCAGATAAACTACATTGTAAGATTACAAAATAAGTCGACTAAACCAAAGTTAGGCATTCAAAAAAATTAATGATGATATTTAATTTAAAGGTGCAATTAAACTACAAATTTAAAATGGAATCAAAAAATTACAAATACAAATTACTAAACCTAATTCAATAATTACAAAATTAAATGAATGAGACAGTAAACTTTTCAAAAGAATAATTAAGATAACTTAATCTCATGATCTGAATACAAGTAGAATCTAGTCAAAGAACTAATTGAAGTATAAAAAACTAATAAAATTTCAAGTAATGCAAGAATAACATTAGATTAAATCGAATTAAGATTAACAAGTTATCATAATTTTGAAGATACAGTAATTACCGTCGTATCTACAATAAATTTTGATGATAAATCTCAAATAATCTCTTGTAAAACTTTCACCAAATGCTGATCAAGAAATTAATCAAATGGTTAAAATGTTAGGCAGATTTATGACTGATAGTTTTTCAAGTGATACCACATTTGATTGAATGAAACAATCGATTCTGAATCTGAGAAAATTCTACAAGATGCAATAACTGAAAATTCTGTTCTATACAGATTACTCTCAATGTCTACAAACACTAAAACTTCAACTAAAAATAAATTTTTCTAAAAACTAAATCTTAACTTTCCAGAGATTCTTTAGATTCTTTAATTTTCTTAACTCTGTTACCTTCATTATCAATTATTTTATCAATTCCGGATAACCTATCTCTTAAACTATTGATAAGAGAGCCTACCTCATCTGCCTCATTTTCAACTTGCTTTCTCTTATGAGTCAGTTCTTTAATTCCTCTGTTTTCCTCTTCAATGTATTGACTCACTTTCTCTAATTTTTCTTTTAAATTTTTAATATCTACAGATTCTTCTTCAATATCTTTTTCTAAAACAGTTCTCTTCTCTTTTAGATTTTTTATCATTAAACCTACATAATCAATTGCTTCCTCCAATTTTGCACGTTTATCCATTAATTCTACAATTCCAATTTCTCCTACTGTTTCATTAGATGAAATATCTCTAGATTTCATATTAGCATATTCATCTACAATTCTTTCTTCTGTCATTTCTCCCCCCTCCTCCTTTTTGAATTTATCAAACAATTTATCCTATCTTTCAGAAATGAGAATAAAAAGTTATTATCGTTCTCAAAACTGATCTAGTGAATAGTTTTTTGATCCTTTAACAGAAAAAATACATGAATATATCATCAAAATAGAACTCTTATTTCTTGATTAAAGTTATGAAAATGATCTGAATTTGTGGTTAATTACCTATTAAAACGGTCTTATACTATAATTTGTTCCAAGATCTTTCAGATTAGAATTCAAAAGAATAAGTAGGCATGTTTATCTTCAATTTCTGATACTTTCTAGGAAAATTATTCTGGATATTTCTTGAATTGCTATCTGGAACCAATTTGACTCTAATCTTTTTTATTTCGGAGATTTCTTTATTCTTCTTTAAAACTTCTAGAATCTCATTTTTCAATAATATATTTACTATTTTTTCAACATTTACTATTTACCTTCTCAAATTTACAGGCTTAATTCCTTCATTTTGTTTATCAACTTAGCATAATCCATGACGAGATATGAAGAATCAATCCTTGCAATTAACAGATTTCTGACTATTACATTCTATCTTCCTAATTTTATCAACATATGAAGAAATTTTAAAGGAGGAACAGAAGGAACAAACCCATTCCTTATATACTGAAATTATAAAAAATGATAGAAAAATTTTAAAAAACATCCAAAATTTCTTAAGAAGCAATTTTCTATTAGAATTTTTGAAAAACAACCAATTTCCATGAAAATTTTAGGCATGTAAATTAGTGGTTCTTCTTTCATTATGGAAATTTTACCCAAAATTTTTTATTTTAAGAGATGAAATACCAGTTCCGCTTTGTGTTCCGCTTTAAAGTTTCAAACTGACCCTCATTAACAAGGCAATCACATACTAAAGCATGTCAAAACAACAATACAGGTCCGAAATGGGCATAATGGGCGATATCTTAGATGTAACCGCAGACGGCGGTCGTAGTGGAGTCATCGTATCTGCAATCTCTCGCAAAGCCAACCTATCTCACTATGCAGTATTAGACAAATGTGAGAAATTGGTAGAAGCAGGGTTAGTGGAGTCAATTAAAAACGATAGAAACAGAGTCTTCTTGATTACTGAGAAAGGACTACAGTTTTTTCATGAATTCAAGAGATTCCAAGGACTCGTTGAAAGCATGAATCTAAGGTATTAGTCAATGAACCCAGAAATTGTACCTATTCATAGGAAAGAAACAATTCAAGAAGATGGAATGCTTTTTGTAAGGTCTGAGGGTATCCTCAAAACAATGATTAAGGCACCTTTAATACTTGCTGGCTTAATTTTTGTCTCTTTAGTGATACCCATTCAGACCTCATTCAGTTCTACTCGAACTCTAAATCTTGTCATTTATTCTGATGGATCCGTCCACGTATCTAATCAAATTGATATAGATCCACTATTACCTGATTATGAACTTGAATTGTTTGGTTCATCGATAGATAACTTTGTTGCTGTAGGGGATACTGGATTTTTGCTATCTGATGAAATAATTGAAAACAAAGCAACTATTGATACTTTTGGTTCCTCAAGTCTTAAAATTGATTACGATATTCATGATTTAGTTTCAAAAGAGGGGCGGGTTTGGACCTTTTCGATTAATTCTACTTCTGATTACACGGTACTAATGCCAGCAAATACCGTCATAGTTGGAATGAGTATTTTACCAAATAATATGGAACTAGTAAACGATCAAACAATATTTGATTTAAAAAATGGAACATCTGAAATAAACTATATTTTTGGGGTGCCAATAAATTCAACCCCCCAAGAATCTACAATTCCAAATCAACTATCATTTAATTATATCACTGCTGCAATTATTGGGGGCGCAATTGTAGCAGGAGTTATGACTGCAGTATTAATTATTAAAAAGAAACAATCAAAATCTCTATCGTCAATTATACAAACAGAATCAATTCCTAAAAAACAAATTCAAACAAAATCTTTTGACACAGAATCCATATTTGTTCTTAGACCTGAAATGCGTGAAGATGATAAAGGAATTATAAGATTTATTTCTGAAAATGGAGGACAAGCATTTGAAAGTGAATTAAGAAAAAAATTTCTTCAACCAAGAACTACTATGTGGAGAGCTGTAAAAAGATTAGAGCGACTAGGTGTAATTGAAATTGATAAAAAAGATATGCAAAATTTAGTAAAATTAAAAAAAATTGTGGAGAAAGAGGAATGAAAAAAATAATATCTTTACTGACATTAATTTTAGTTTCTAGTATGATTTTAGGTGGCATGACTAATACTGCTCAAGCACAAAATGATCCATCAATTCTTCTAAAAATTGCAAAACAAGCTCAAGAACAACTTCAAAATCAGATAAACCAAAATTCACCAGACACAATAAAACAACTTTTCAAAAATGGAACACAACAAGTTATGGCTTTAGAAAAATCTCTTGGTAATAACGAAACCAATATTGCAAAGGAACAATTCCTTTCTGCAATGAGAATTTTTAAACAAGTGTCTCAACAACTAATTTATCAGACTCCTAAACCAGAACTCCTTTCTAATAAAACCACTATACAAGATCCTTCTGGTGATATTCTTAGAATGCAAGATTATTCGAACAATCTCAAATCAATTGCTAAAAAATACAATACATTAATTGATTTTTCTGAACTAGATGCCCTATTTGTAACAGCAAAAAAACAGGCTACAGACAACCAATTCGATGAATCACAACAAACAATTACTAAAATTAAACAAATGATTGTTGATCTCAATAAAAATATTCGTGAGCAATCATCTCCACATCAACAATCTCGTGCTAAAGAATATGCTCAAACATACATAGAACAATTGGACAGATTAATTGAAAATGCAAAAAACCAAAAATTATCAGAAGATATTATAAAACGACTTGAAACTGCTAGAGAAAATCTTTCACTTGCAACTGATCCACATGAAATAATTAAACAAGTAAGAGAAATTATCTCCATTAAAACACAATTTGACTTGACAAAAAATGATCGATTAGAATCTAGAGTTATACAAATTGAAAAAACATTACTCAATTTATCTAACTCAAATCAATTAAATCAAACTGATATAGAAGATGCCAAAACAACACTTCAAACCATTAAGCGTCTTTTATCTCAAGGCGAAGTTGATATGGCAAATGAATTATTACGATCGTTAACAACATTACTAGATTAAATTCAAAGATTAGTCATCATAAACTTCATATACATTTTCTAAACTGAATTCAATATGGCTTCTAAATCAATTAGTGTTGGAGTAGGAATTCCAATGATTGTAGTTGGTGCTTTGATGGCATGGTTATTGGCGCCATTTCAGAGTGAAATGCAAAATACAATAGAATTTGTGGGAAGTCTAATTGGGATTTTAGGAGTAGTCTTCTTTATTTCTGGTCTATTCTACACCAAAGAACCTGTAATGCATTAACTAATTGAATAAATAATGAAAAAAAATACCATAATTACTTGAAAGTTAGATTATTTGAAATATTTACATCAATTGAAGGAGAAGGAATTCTTTATGGCACAAAAACTCTTTTTGTTAGATTAGCTGGTTGCCCATTTACTTGTTTTTATTGTGATACTAAAGAATCACTTCCACTTGATTCTGGAAAAGAATACACAATTGAGGAGGCGTGTAAACTAATCGATTTTAATCTTAAAAATCAGACATACAAAGTAAATTTCACAGGAGGTGATCCATTAATTCAACATAATGCAGTAGCTGAACTTGCAAGATATGTTCAAACAAAAAAAATTCCAACTTATCTTGAATCATCATGCTTTGATTCTGATAGATTCAATCACGTATTACCATTTTTTGATATTATTAAAATAGAATTTAAAACAAAAGATTCTGACTTTGTAGATACTAAACACTATGAAGGGTTAATGGAAAATGCAATAAAATGTCTTAAATCATCTATTGCGTCTAAAAAAACTACATATATCAAAATAGTCGTCAGCTCCAAAACTAGCCTGAAAGATTTTACAGATCTGATTAATAAAATATTTAATACTACTTCAAATCAAGAAATTGATGGGTTCATTATTCAACCAACGTATGGTATTTCAGAACCCTCCTTAGATTTACTGCTAAATTTGTATGATATAGTTTATCCATATTACATTGACGTTAAGGTTGTTCCTCAACTTCATAAATTCATTGGAGCCCCATAATTTTACCATCAGCCTAAACACCAGATCAGATTCAAATACTAGAAAAAATCTATCAAATTATTAAATGGATAAAGAACGTGTAAAGAAACTTGTTAGAGAATTAATTATTGAAATTGGTGAAGATCCAACACGTGAAGGTCTTAAAGACACTCCGGAACGGATTGCAAATATGTATCAAGAGATCTTTGGTGGATACGAATCTGACTCTGAATTATCAGTACAATTCTCCGAAGATTCTGATGTAGTAATTGCTCGCGATATTCAGTTTTATTCTATGTGTGAACACCATATGTTGCCATTTTTTGGGAAAATTCACATTGCATATTCTCCAAATGGTAGAGTTTTCGGGATCTCAAAATTAGTTAGATTAGTTGAAAAATACTCTAAAAGACTACAAATCCAAGAACGATTAACAAAAAATATAGCTGATGAATTGTTTGCTCAGGGTGTAAAAGGAGTAGTAGTTTTAGCTGATGCAGAGCATCTTTGTATGAAAATGCGGGGAGTCAGAAATGATGCAACACTTACTTCATCTGCATATAGAGGAATTTATGAAAATAGGGAAGAAAAAGATGGCATTATTACCATGATTAGAAGGCGTGCCTCAGTTGAATCACACTAGGATCCTGAAAAATTAAATAATCAATCTTTTACACAAAAACCATGGGAGCACATCCTAATGTCCACATTCCAAAAGAATCATGGCCTAACTGGACATGGTATGCAATTGAATTTGGAATTGTAATTGCAATTTCAATGCTAGTTTCCAGAGAAATTACAAATTCTTTAAAAGGATTAACTCCAGAAATTCAAAATTATGTTTTTATGGGAATTGTTGGTGGAATTTTCTTTATTTGGTACATTGTACTCAGAAATTTCATTTTTAAAAAGAAAATTCTTGATAATAAATACTAAGATTATTTTAGATATTTTGTTTTATCTACAATTCCAGCTTTTTCAAAACCTCTTTTTCTATTATTACAAGATTCACAAATACCACAATGATATTTTTTATTGGAATAACAACTCCAAGTATTAAAAATAGGATCACCCATATTTTTGAAACCAATCTTCAACAAATCACTTTTTGAAAGACCTTCTCTATACGGTGACCAGATTTTAATATTTTTTCGTAATCCTGAACTGATTCCATCAATTTCACCTTGATTAAAAGCAGATTCAAGCTTTTTTGTAAATATTGGTCTACAATCAGGATAATTCCTATCCCCTGTATGCGCACCATATGCTACAAATGATGCATTAAGAGTAAACGCCCAAGCTGAAGCAACTGATAGAAAAACTGCATTTCTAATTGGAACAACAATGGAATAATCAAATTTTCTTGGAATTTTTCTCATTGTACTAGTTAAAACATTAGAATTACCATACAATTCTTTCATAAAACTAATATCAACAATCTTGTGCTGTTTTAATCCAAGATTTTTGGCAAATTTTTTTGCCGCAATAATTTCCTTTTCTGCTTTTTGACCATATGAAAATGTAATCCCATAAAGTTCGTATTTTAATTTAAGATAACTAACAACACAAACAGAATCTACGCCACCGCTAAATACAATAACTGCTTTTTTCATAAACTTTCTTGCCAAATTATTTTTTTATTACTATAGCGCCTTTACTTGGTTTGCAAATTACCGTTTGACATTTAATGTTTACATTTGCAAATCCTCTCGACATTGCCGAACTTATCCTCTTTAAATCAGCAGAATTTTTTGAAAATGCAATTACTGAAGGACCTGCACCACTAATCGTCACACCCAATGCACCTGCTCTAAGGGCATTTTCTTTAACTTTAACAAATCCTGGTATCATATGTTGTCGTGCAGGTTCAACAATCACATCTTTTATGGAATTTCCGATCAACTCGGGATTTTTTTCCATAAAACCTACAACAATTGCTGCAGCATTTGATAAATTTCTAACACTATCAATTAGATTTACTTTTTTTGGTATTACGCCTCGTGAAATCTTCGTTTTCATTTTGGGGACTTCAAGTTTTGGAATTGCAATGCACATTCTAAGATTTTTTGGCGGTTTAATCTTGATTATATTTAGAGGATTTGTTCTTACTATCACAAAACCTCCTAAAACTGATGCTGCTACATTATCAAAATGAATAGAGCCAGCACTAGCCTTTTCTCCAGATCCTGCAAATTCTACAAGGGTATTTTTATCTAATTTCAACCCATACAACTTATCAAATGCAACAGCAGTTGCTGATGCAGAAGCTGCACTACTTCCCATTCCAAATCCTGGAGGAACACCTTTTTTAATTTTAATTTCTATTCCATCTTTAATTTTGAATTTTTTTATCATATTTTTGACAACTAATCCTGCTGTGTTGTTTTCCGGATTTGTTGGAACATCATCTTCAGTGATTATACTGATTCCACTTTTCTTTTTTGTCAAAGTAATCTCATCAAAAAAAGCATCTACTGCCAATCCAAATACATCAAATCCCGGACCCAAGTTTGCAGTAGAAGATGGTGCTTTTACAGTGATTGATCTCAACTAATCTTCTACCTCTTCACCCAAATTAAGAATTCTGCTTAGCGCCCCTTCTAAATTCTCTAATCCCTTCCCGGTAACATTAGAAACTGGAATTAATCCTTGAGAAAAACCACCAAGATTTAAACCTCGTAAAATATTTGTAGTTAAGCTGTATGTTTCTCCATCTGCCTCTTTAGCAATAGCATCCTCTAATAATTTTAGATTACTTGACCAGTGTATGATATCTTGTAGTTTAGAACTTATTAGATCCGTTTTAGTAATAACGTTAATAGCTGGTAAATTTAGACGTAATCTTATTGATGTAGCAAGGAGAGCAATTGAGACAAAGTTTACTGGTGTAGTAATTAATGCACCATCGAAAAGAAATATGTTTGTCTTTTCTTCAGATGAAATATTTTCTACAACAAAACGACCACTAGAACGATATGCAAACAATTCAATCTGACCTGGCGTATCCACAATTAAATAATCTGGATTCACTCTATCAATCTCTTCTTTAATATCATCAATTTTGGAAGCAATCAGATCATTTGCCATAACTACCGCCCCATTTGGACCAAGATCATACTGTTGCATTATATCTACAATGTCAACATAATCTCTAACGTCAACATCACAAGTATAGGGTAAATTCCTAACACCCGGATCCAAGTTCAATACAGCCACAAATGCACCGTTCTTTGTATAGTACTCGTGTAGCTTTGATGTTAGAAGCGATTTTCCTGAACCTGCAGTTCCTGTTATAAAAATTGATTTCAATACTGTCTAAACTTTCATTCTTAGTTTATATTTCAAACTAGTTATTTTTAGTATCTATTTTTCTAAATACATTACACAGGTAATCAATAATCAAATGAAAATATACAATCTTTCATTAGTGACATTGAATGTAATTTAAGATTACTCACTTATTGACTAAAAAATCACATATTTGAAAGAATTATCATCAAATCACTATGTGAAAAACTTTTCAAATTATGATCTTTTTGATCCATTGCCTACAATTTTTATTATTATTAGAAATTCAAAAAACCTATTAATCAACTAGTTTCTAGAGTTTTTCGAAATTTGTGACTAGATATAAAGGTAAAACACACCGTTTTTAAATTTTAATCAACTTTCATATTTGAATGCATAAAAAAATTATCAATGAATTGGAGAATTATCGCTATCCCAGCAACTCTTATTCCTATTTTTATTATTGCAATTCAATTTGATATAAAATTTGAAGATGTCTTGGCAATTGGAATTTTCCCATTTCTATTAGCTATA
>JAEMQG010000076.1 GCA_022758935.1 Candidatus Nitrosopumilus sp.
GAATTTTTATAATTTTTGAGAAGCTCTTTAACTTCGTGTTCTGGCCAACCAGAGCCTCGTGAAATTCGCTTTATTCTAGATGAATTAATCAAATCAGGATCAGTTTTTTCAGACGTGCTCATACTTTGAATGATAAATCGCCATTTTGATACTCTGCTTTCCATCTGATCTAATTGATCATCTTTTACCATGCCGGAAAGACCAGGCATGTTGTCAAGAAATCCCTTTAGTGAGCCTACTTTAGTCACTTCTTCTAACTGATAGAAAAAATCATCCATGTTCATTTTTCCACTGGAAATCCGCTTTAATCTAATATCATCTCCTTCATTTTCTAATTTTTTTGCCAAATCTAAAATAGCTTGAATGTCGCCCATCCCAAGCAATCTGCCAACAAATCGGGTTGGTGAAAATTTTTCTAGATCATCAATTCTCTCTCCAGTTCCAATATACATAATTTGAGCACCTGTAGCTGCAGAAGCTGCAATTGCACCACCTCCTTTTGCAGAACTATCCAATTTTGTAATAATAATTCCACCCACAGGAATTGTTTTATGGAACGCTTCTGCTTGATTAAAGCATTGTTGGCCAATGGTCCCATCAATAACAAGTATTGCAAGATCAGGTTGAGCAGCTTTGTTAATTTGTTCCATTTCTGCTAAAAGATCTTTTTCTTCTTTGTGTCGTCCAGCAGTATCAATTATTACTACATCTAGAGGTAATTTTTCGAAGTGGTCTAAGCCATTTTTTACAATATTGGGAGAATCTTTGTTATTTTCTTCGCCATATACTTCAACGTTTGATTTTTCACACATAGTTCGTAACTGAATTAATGCACCAGGTCTATAGGTATCAGCACCCACTACGCCAACAGTATAGCCTTGTTTTGTTAGAAATTTAGCAAGTTTTGCAGTTACAGTTGTTTTTCCACTTCCTTGAATGCCAAGCATGATTATCTTGTTTTGTTTTCCAGGTTTGAAATCAAAATTACTTTCATTACCCAGTAATTTTGCAAGTTCATCATATAGAATCTTCACAATGTGATCCTTTCTGGATAAACCTGGTGGAGGTGTTTCATGTAATGACCGCTCTTCCAATTTTTTTGTAATTTCAAAAACTAACTTAACATTAACATCAGAATTTAACAGTGCCCTCTGAACATCTTTTGATAATTCTTTGATGAGTTCCTCATCGATGCCAGAAGATTTTACTATTTTCTTGATTGCATCACGTAGATTATTTTTTAGACTGTCAAGCATTGTAATTCAGATTCGCATCCACTATTTCAAACCTTCCTCTATAGCCATCCCAAATTTTTCTTTCCTTATTAATTTTAATCGGGTATAAAAAAAGAGGACAGTCAACTACAAAAGTTTCCGCCTCGCCCCCCTCAAAATTTAAATTAAAACCAAATTTTTGAGATAGAGTGTAAAGAACACTAACATCATTTTTTGTGATTTTTTTACCAAGCCACAGATCATCTAATCCACCAGATGAAACACTGGTGATAAGGAAAATAAAATTTGAAGATATTAATTCATACATGTATTCTAGTGGTTCACGATTCCATACTGGTGAAACTAATTTTAAATTTAGTTTATCACATAAATTTTCAAATTTTTCTTTTTGAAATTGGCTTTTTATGCCACCATGCACTATCCCATCGATCAAATATTCATCCATAGCTTTAGTGAGGATTTTTTCCAATACGATTATTTCATTATTGATTTCATCGGATTCAGATCTAATTGTCAATTGTGGGATTTGCATTGATTGAGACTGTAGATGTGTCCATTCTAAATTTGGATGATGTAATAGATGACTTTCGTCAGATTTTGGAAAAACAGTCAAGAGACAATTTACTTCATGTCCTTGTTTTTTTGCCAAGAAAATAGAATAGGTACTATCTTTGCCCCCTGAAAAAAGTGCGGCTAATTTCATCCTAATAAAAAAAATAATTCAACAAATCTTCAAAGAAAAGATGTACAGATGCCTCATTACTCATAATCCTCATCAAATATCAGACGGCTTTTCCGCTCATCATCAGCATCCACATTAGCTTTTAATACGCATTATTTTAGTTGTCAATGTTTTTTGTATGTCCACTATATAACGAAAATTTACTTCAAACATGTTCTTGATATTCCTAGGCACATCTCAAATATATCCCATAATGATTCAATATTCATATAATAAAATCAACAATAAATTATCAATTTTACGAAGGTCAAGGTTCAATCCAAATTTAATCAAAGCCTATATTCTAAATAATTATTCTATAGCATATGACAAAAAACAAAATAACAGTCAATACGATTGCTGTGATTTTAGTTGTATCAATTCTAGTTCTTGCTAATTCAAAACTTGTTCAAGCAGAAAAAACGGAAACAATAGAAATTCTAAATCTTGCTGTAGAACCAGCTTTAATTAATGTTGGAGATGTGTTTTCAATCAATGGATCAATAGTGAATAATTCTACTAATACAATTTCAGTACATAACGGGTGTGCTGGACCATTTTCAGTATCATTTGATGATCATGCTTCAGTTACTATGGAGAAAGTATGCAACTGGATGCCAATTCAAATAATTTTAAAACCAGGTGAAAGTAGGGATGTAGCAACAAGCCTTGGTTCGAATCTAGTTTACAGTGCAGATTCATCTGGAATTGTAACTGGAAATGTCACAGTATCTTATGATGTAATCAACAAATCAAATCCAGATTTATCGAACATGGGTAATACAATTTCAAAATCAATATCATTTACAATAAATGATAAAAATAATCAAGTAGGCGGAGGGCATACTACTATCTTATCCCCTCTAAAGCAATTCAAATCAGGAATCAATGCAAAGAACATCCAATGCAATGATGGACTTGAATTGGTAATTAAAACACATGGCAATTCCCCTGCATGTGTAAAACCAACTACTGTAGAAAAGTTAGTTTCACTTGGTTGGATAAAATTGCCACAAAGTAATGTATCTGAAGAAGAATCATCGACCAAAGACATTATACTCGAAGACAGTGGTAAATCAATTACTCTCAAGACAGGTCAAAGTTTCCTCCTAAAGCTTGGTGAAGACTTTGAATGGAATGTAGAAGTGGACAATCAAGATGTCGTAAGTAGAGCACTAAACATCATGGTAATTAGAGGCGCTCAAGGAGTTTATGAAGCTCATGCCCCTGGCCATGCAACATTAACTGCTGTAGGCGATCCACCATGTCTCCATTCAGAACCTCCGTGTAAAATACACTCAACTTTATTTACACTAGATATAGAAGTTATATAACCAGACATAGTTAATCCGGAAATATCAGAAATAGTAAAATTTGAACAATTTTGAAAATACAAAGTTGTTTGTAAAAGATAGCTGGAAAAACAATTATTTTATTGAGTCACTAAAAAAAATTTTATTTAATATAGATAGAAGTAAAATCGCCTGTATTGTTATTTTACACTCAATACTCCTTTCATTTCGGATGAAGAATACAATGATAAATAAAATCGCCTGAGTTATTTGTCAAAAATGTAATGGATTGAGATTCAAAATATCCAAGATCTTTTGAATGAGCATTAAACTTATCTATGTTAAAATTATGAACTATTTTTCTTCAGTAGTATTAGTATTTCATTAATTACGTGGATATCAACTAGATTTCCTTTAGATACATTGAAAGTGGGGCTAGTCATTCCGCCAGTGCTGTGGATTTGTTTCCCACCTCTACTAGATTGCATTACAAATGCATAATGCCGTTTTTTTGTGTTGCCAATCGATTCCTAAAATTTGCCACTATTTAGACCATGATGAACAAAGTTAAGCATATTATAAAAACAAGAAAATCAAAAAGTTACCGAATACGAATGAATCGCGATAATAAATCTCAAAATAAAGTTAAAATCTGTAATCCAATAAACCATGGAATAATTATTCCTAATTCGTTTATTGGTTAAAAAAACAAAAAACAAGGAGTGCAAAAATAAACTACGTGATACAGATGACAGACACCCAAAAAATTCTAGTTGTGGCAGTGATTGTTCTTGGGATACTCATATCAATGACGATCCCACCGTCTATCGGATTTTATTTTGGAGAAAAAAATCAACAAAACACAAGTGGAAAAGCACTAGACCTCAAAGATACAACCCCTGAAAACAAAACCATTGAAACAGTAAAGGAGATCATGTATAACGACAATTATCAAAATGAACAAAACAATACAAACATTGGAAAAATTTATCAAAAATTGGAAAATTCGGTCGTGCAAATAACTAGCACTGTTACAGAAACGAGATCAAATATCATAATTAATGGCAATCCGTTGCAGCAGCAGGCATCAAGATTAGGTTCCGGATTTGTTTACGACACTGATGGTCACATTATTACAAACAATCATGTTGTTTCAGGCGTAGATAGTGTTGACGTTACACTTTCTAATGGGGATATTTTTACTGCCAAAGTGATCGGCACTGATGAATACAATGATATCGCAGTATTACAGTTAACCGATGATTATTCTAATGATCCAATTAGCCCAATACCATTTGTTGATTCAGCACAAATCAAAGTCGGTGATCCAGTAATTGCCATTGGAAACCCATTTGGATTAAGCAATACCATGACAACAGGCATAGTAAGTCAAATTGGTAGATTACTTCCAAATCAAGAATCTGGATTTCCCATTCCAAATATCATCCAAACCGATGCAGCAATCAATCCAGGAAATTCAGGAGGACCACTACTAGACAACAATGGAAATCTAATTGGAATGAATACTGCAATTGAATCCAAAGGTGGAGAGTTTGCAGGAGTGGGTTTTGCAGTTCCTTCAAATATTATAAAAAAAGTGGTACCCATTCTAATTGAAAAGGGAGAATATGATCATCCGTGGTTAGGAATTTCTGGAACTACACTTACACCAAAATTAGCAGAAAAATTGAATTTGCCAAAAAACTTTAGGGGTTCTCTAATCAACGAAGTTGTGAAAAATGGACCCGCAGAAAAGGCAGGTATCAAAAATGCACTATACACTTCAGATAAAAAAATTGCAAGTGCAGATATCGTAATTTCAATTGATAATAATCCAGTTAAAAGAATAGATGACATTATTTCTTATGTATCCGAAAATAAATCCGTGGGAGACAAGGTCTCCCTTAAGATCTATAGAGACGGCGACATTATGGATATTGATGTGGTATTAGCCAAAAGAATAGCAACCAACAAATAGAATTTACAATTTTGTAAGAAGATAAACGATAAATTAATCATCACATACTAAATTAAAATCTTATTGGTCCAGATCAAAAATCTGCTCAAATATGAATAAATGGGAAATTAGATTAATGGTGAAAGTTACAATAATGTATGACTGATGCTCGTAAATATCGTGATCGAATTTACATTGTAAAAGACATTATTCTTACTCTCTCCGAATATGGACAACTCAATCAGACAGCGTTGTTTAGTTTTTGTGGACTAAATATATCAAAACACAAGGGGATTTTAGACAATTTAGAACAAAATGAAATGATCCGGAGAGAAGAAGTTGAAGAAGGAAAAAGAACTGTCACAACTTTTAAGGTAACACCTAAAGGCATGAATTTTTGCCGAGAGATAATAGAACCTTATGAGCATTTGTTTCCAAGGAGTGGAAAATCATCTGGGAATTTATTCAAACTTGGCTGTCTATTCTTCATCTAAATGAAATTTAGATGTGATGGCATTATCAAGAGTTTCCTTTCTTTTCAAATAGTCACAATATCTATTATTCCACTTACTAAGTGAACGAAATTGTCGGATTCCTGTAACCAACCAGATTCCAGAAGTAACTAATATTCCAACTAAAAGAACTATCAAGATAATTCCAAAATCACCTTCTTGTTCTAGTAAAAGTAAAAATTTTGGGTGAGTTATAAGATATAATGAAATGCCAATTGCAAATGGAGCTAAAATAAGAGCAGAAAACGAAACACCTAGCATTACTCCTCTTAACTGCTGAATTTTTTCAATAAATCCATCCATAGAACGTAAAATATCTTTACTTTCGTTATCTGACAAATTTCATTACTCCTATAAAATTTTTAAAATTATTTACTATCATTATGTATTTGGTTTTGGTCATAATATTTATCACCTACTTAACATTGTTTATTTGATTCTATTATCAATTGTGTTTTCCATTAAAACTGCAAAAAAATGAACAAATTTTTTAATTTTTGTCTTAAAAACCAAAAGTTACACTATAGGTTCTAAGTTAACATTGTTAAGCGATACTTTAGTATGAATAAATTAATTGTATTATATGGATTCCAAACTATCTATCTCAAAAAAGATCAAGGTAACACAATTGAAGAATATGTTCAAAAAAAACCCTCAATTTACAAATAAATGCAATATATGCAATATGGAATTTACAGATGCAGAAAGAACAAAGAAACACATGATCAAGGCACACTCCAAGCCAAAACGCGAAAAAGAGCACCATTAGAAATGACCCTAAAAATCCAAATTTTTGGAGGAACTTTAGCTTGACAATAAAACTTGCTTGCAGAGACTATGGTTATGATTGTGAATTTGCAGTTGTGGGAGATGTGGGTTCAGTAGTAGCGCAGTTTGGAAAACATACAGAAGAGGAACATGGTATAGAGTATACAAAAGAAGTCTTAATGCAGTTTATCCTAAGAAAATCCAACAGAATCTAAATTAATTTATGAACTGTTTTTAGAAGAGATTTTTAGTTTTGAATAAATTGAGAAAGTGTTTTGGCATATGTGTTTGTTAAAGTATGCACATACTGATCCCATGAATCAATTACAGATAATCTAAATGGAACATAAGATTTTAGAAAATTTGTAGATAAGTCTATTTGAGATTCAGTAATGTTTGCCATAAATTTCCAATATTCATCAACTGTCTTTAAGAAATTTTGATCAATTTGCATTTTGTCAAAATATTTCTCCTCGGCTAAATGACAAACTCCAAAAAGATCTTGTATAGAATGCAGATATCTAGAGTATAGATCAGAATAATTTTGAAATAGAATAGGCATCTCCACCTCTAGCTTTTGAATGATGTCAGATGTATTGGTTTTCATTATTTCACATATGGAAATTTTTTGGGATTTATTCTCATTCTCGTTCGGTTTAGGTCTTTTTGAAATTACCTGAACTGTGTCTTCCATGCAAGAATTTGTTCTCTGTTACTATTAACTTTCGATTAACAATGTTAAGTATTCCCTAAATACTAAAACTAAAAATATTCCTCATTGAAAGATAGTTGGTATTTGTAATATGAATCAAGAAATTGAACAATTAACAAAAAATGCAATGGAATATTCCATAATGCTTCAAAAGTTGCATAAAGAAATTTCTACAGTAATTGTAGGTCAGGATAAAATAATCGAGAAATTAATTTTGGCTTTATTATCTCAAGGTCATGTACTACTTGAAGGAGTTCCAGGATTAGCAAAAACATTGCTTGTTCAAACTGTTTCTGATTGCATAAATTCAAAATTTGTAAGATTACAGTTTACCCCAGATCTTCTTCCAGCAGATATTACCGGAACAAAAATTTATGATCATAATTCAGGATCTTTTAAAACTATCAAAGGACCCATTTTTTCAAATTTTATACTGGCAGATGAGATAAACCGTGCTCCTCCAAAGGTACAATCGGCTTTACTAGAAGCAATGCAAGAAAAACAGGTCAGCATCCAAGGAGAAACATACCAATTAGAAAAACCATTTTTTGTTATGGCAACGCAAAATCCCATAGAATCAGAGGGAACCTACAGACTTCCAGAAGCTCAAGTAGATCGTTTTATGTTCAAACTTTTAATTTCATATCCTGATAAAGAACAAGAATCAGAAATCATTCACAGATTTACAGAAGGAATAACTCACAAGGCAACCAAGATTCTATCCATAGCAGATATTCTGAATATACAAGATTTTGTTCTAAAGATATACTGTGATGAAAAAATTCGAAACTACATTACAGAAATTGTTGATGCAACACGACATCCAAATAATTATGGTCTGTCATTGACAGACAAGATTGAATTTGGTGCATCCCCCAGGGCATCCATTTGGTTAACCATTGGCGCAAAGGCAAATGCAATTTTACATGGACGTGGATATGTAATTCCAAAAGATGTTCAAGATGTTTGCTATGAAATCCTAAGACATAGAATTTTGCTCACCTACGAGGCAGAATCAGAAAACATAACATCAGATGACATGATCAAGAAAATTCTCGACAAGATCACAATCCCCTGATAAACAACAATTATTCTGATAAAAATGAGTCAAACAAGAGAAATTTTAAAACAAGTTAAAAAATTAGAAATTACAACAAAACTACTTGCAGATGGTCTAGTTACTGGAAATTCTAATTCCATTTTTAAGGGACAGGGAATAGAGTTTTCCGAAATTAGGGATTACAGACCAGGTGATGACATACGTGCAATAGATTGGAAGGTGACAGCTAGATTCAATCATCCATATATCAAAGAGTTTATCGAAGAAAGAGACCTACAAATTTATTTTGTAATTGATCTGTCAGAATCTGGCAGTTTTGGAACAAATATTTCAAAAAAACAAAAGGCATTGGAGATAATTGCAAGTCTCATGTTTGCAGCTTTGCGAAATAATGACCGAATGGGAGTTTTTTTAATTACGGATAGGGTAGAGAAATTCATCCCAGCAAAAAAAGGGCGAAAACACCTTCTACAGGTACTGAACCTGATTGTCTCTTTTACCCCCAAATCGCAAAAAACTGACCTCAAAACTTCGCTAGTTCAAATATCAAAAATCATAAAAAGAAAAAGTATCATCTTTGTAATTTCAGATTTTATTGATGAAAGTGAATTTCTCAAACCTCTTAAAATATTGAGAAAAAAGCACGACATTATCGCACTAAAAATTTCTGATTTGCGCGAAAAAGAAATTCCAGATGTAGGTTTGATAGAATTGGAAGACAAAGAAACTGGAGAACAAATTCTTGTCGATACATCCGATGAAGATTTCAGGAATTCATATTCAAAATTAATATCTGAAAATGAATTACAATTTACCTCAAACCTAAGAAAAATCAAGATTGACACACTTCAACTTTTCACAGATCAAAACTATTCAATTCCATTACGAAATTTCTTCCGAAGGAGAAAGTAGATTAATTTGGCAGGATTTGACAACCAACTGGTACTAGTTTTTCTTGTAGCAATACCAGGATTATTTTATTTATATCACAAAGTTTTAGTAAAAAAGAAAAAAGCAGCAATCCAATTCAGTAATTTATCATATCTTAAATCCACCATCGGAAACAAGAGATATTCCAAACGAGATTCACTTTTGTTTTACATCTCAATTGGCGTCATAATACTAATGATAATTGGATTTGCAGATCCACACATTCCATTAGAGCAGACAAAAGAAGGTGTCAATGTAGTTCTTGTAATTGATGTATCTGGAAGCATGCAAGCAACAGATTACCCGCCAAATAGATTAGAATCTGCCAAAAATTCTGCTGAAATATTGATAAATTCTTTGCAACCAAAAGACAATGTTGGCATAGTGACTTTTGAATCAGGTGCCACAACTGCAGCTTATCTTAGTCCGTACAAAGACATGGTAATAGAAAAACTAAGAGACATTCTACCAAGAGAGGGAAAAACAGCGATCGGAGATGGATTAAGTCTTGGAATAGACATGGCTACTTCGGTTCCAAACAAGAAAAAAGTTGTAATTCTTCTTAGTGACGGAGTAACTAATGCAGGCGTCATTTCACCAAATGAGGCAGTGACGTTTGCCAAATCAAATAACATTCAGGTCTATACCGTAGGTTTGGGCACAAAGGACAAGGTAATTTTGGGATATGATTATTTTGGAAATCCCCAATATGCGGATCTTGATGAAGACACACTAAAGGCAATAGCACAACAAACAGGTGGGAAATATTTCAAATCAGTAGATACAAGCACATTGGACAATGTTTACAAAAATATCAGCCAGGACATCAAACGAGAAAAAGAAGAATCCAGCATCAAAGAATGGTTTTTTGGTGGTGCTCTTGCATTGTTTTTTGCTCAATTATACATCAGATATGGTAAAGGGAGAATCATTCAATGAAAAAATATATTTTATTTCTTGTATTTTTTTTGATTTCTCTTCCAGTGGCATTTGCTGCAAATATTGTCATGTCAGTTGATCAATCCACATATTATTTTAAAACAGGAGAAAACGCAGTAATTCCAATGAAATTAGACAACAGCTATGGAAAATCAATTACTGGCGATTTACAGTATTCTGTGACTCAACAAATAACACAAGGAATAGCTCAGTTTTCAACATCAAATACACAATCCACTACATTTACCGTTATTGAGGGAAATCAGACAGCTGCTTTGAATTTTGGTACATCAAATTCACCCGTCACCTATGTTGCAAATCTGAGTTTTAATTACAATGATGGAAATGACATGACTGTTGCGCTAGATCCAATCACAATAATTTTTGTTTCTGATGAATCGCAAAAAAATAATGTGCAAAATAAAGTACAGAGTTCATCAGAAAAAGCAACTCAATCACAAAATGATCCTTTTGTACAGCAACAGCAAAGACTTCAAGAAAGATTGGATCAAATGCTGCAAAACCAACTTTCTTCACAAAATTCACAACAAAGATTACAAAATAATCAGATACCTCAGGACAGCTCTGCCTTAAGACAGCAAATGCAAAGACAATCTGAAGAGAGAAATCAAATCCAACAGGAATTTCAAAAACAATTAGCATCAAACGGGAAATTTCAAGAATTGCATCAAGGTCTTTTACAGCAAGGATATAATGTCACAAATGGCAACCTGACACCAATTTCCAACTCCACGGGAGATTTTGAGATTAATTATAAAAATGAGCAAGGAAAGTGGGCTAAAATTCAAGGCTCTATGAAAAATGGCACCGTAACTGACATTCAAAAACAAACTCAGGAAGAAAGAGACAACCTTTTAGCGAAATTACACGAGGATCCAACCTTTAAGAAATATGCCGCAGAGTTGAATCAAGATGGATTTTCAGAAAAAGACATCAAATTTCAAGACGAGGGAAACAAAACAAACATTCAACTAAATTATGAAAATGACAAAGTACAATCAGCTACAATTAAAGCTGAATTTGAGGATGAAAAGATAACAAAAATAGAGATAGAAAAACCAAATCCAGACTATTCATATCTATGGCCAATTCCAGTCATCATTCTAACTGGTATAGTAGGATTTTTGCTATATAAGAAATTCAAATCAAATAAAAAGATTAAACCTACACCAATCCAAGAAAAAATCCCAGACAAACCATTTGACTATGTTTTTGCATCAAGTGAATTAATTAAAGAGGCAAAGAAAGATTTCAAAGAAGAAAAATACAAGGATGCATACGGAAAGATTAGTCAAGCAATCAGATTATTTTTGAGTCATAAAGCAGAACTAAAAAGAGAGATCACTAATGAGGAAATTTTATTATATTTTACAAGTGCAAAATATCCTGTAGATGACATTAGAAATTGTTTTAGATTGTCAAGTCTGGTAGAATTTGCAAAATATACTCCAAATGAGGAAGATTTTGTGAAAATGTTTTCCTTAGCTGAAAAAATTATTCATGGGCATTATGATAATACTACACAATAAATTATAGAAAAACTGAATTTGAATTTCAAATTAAATATATATTTTTTAAAATTTGTATGTACAAATTGTATATACTTTTGATAAAGTCATTCTATACTGCATTATGAGTGCATAATGACGAATATAATGACGTACATAATGATAAATGAAAATGCATGAAAAAAATAGCATAATTATGGTTGTACACATTATAATTTAGTAATACATTCAAAGAGATTTCATGTATTTCTAGGATGTTTACATGTGTTTAGATTTACCAAATCACTACGCATTAACAAGTTTATCAACAGAGAATAAAAAGGGAATCCCCCCCCCACCTAGGCACAGAATTGTGATGGTAACTTGCGTTATGACGATGTGTGATTTGGAGAATCATTATTACTCCCAATATGATTGAGTTAAGCATTCATGTCATTGAAAAATCAATTCTCAAAAATTCTAGTACCAATAGATGGTTCTAAAAATGCAGATAAGGCATTAAGTAAAGCTCTCATTATTGCTGAAAAATTTGATTCTAAGATAATTTTGATTCATGTGATCACTGATTTCCTTCAAGAATTTTCTACCACAGCTGAAGGATTGGCAATTCCAGATACTGCCGTTGTAAAAATTAGGACAGCCATAGAAGAACAAGCAGAAACTATGATAATGAAGAGATTAGAACAAGTTCAAAAAAAGAATCTGAATTGTGAATACATCATCAAAGTTGGAGACACAGGTTCAGAAATAATTCAATATGCAGAAAAAAATAATATCGAACTAATTGTGATTGGAGCGAGAGGATTGGGAAAATTTAAACAACTACTGCTTGGCAGTGTTTCAAATAAAGTGGTAACTAATTCCCATTGCCCAATATTAATTATAAAATAATTTGACGTTAATTGGTCAGAAAAATCATTACAACGTAAAATTCCTCAAAGGTTACAGTCATTCTATTTCTGTTAAAGATTTTAAAAGATATTAAAAAATTGTTTTGTTCCATTCTCTTTTTTTGAAAATGATCGATACCCATTATATCCAATCACACATATACAAATCATGAAAACGAAACTAACTTGTCCAAAAATGCATTGGCAATTCAAGTCGAAAAAAATTCCGGATTCAGGTAATCCAGAAAAAAAAGATACAACACTTGAATGTCACAGCCCTGCAGTCTTGAAAAAAAACCGAAATGATGTGATCAAAAGCGTGCTATATCCGGATTTTAGATTTTCTTGTCAATTCTGTGGTTCGCTAGATGTCATGGTAAGGATGGACATATTTTCAAATCCTAGTGTCATAAAATGTCTTGATTGTAGAAGAAATGAACTTGATGTCGAACTCAATGAATCATAGGCTGTAAAATATTGTCTTTGTTAACTTTTCAGGAAATAAGAGATTTGGATGTTTTTTGCCAAAATCTACTCAATGACATGATTCATTTTGCAGTAATCGTAAATAATCAAGGAAGAGTTAAAGCTGGACATTCCAATAATGAGTACAAAGGAAATCTTAGTGAGGCTACAAAGGAAATGATGTTTCTGAGTCTTGTTCTTGAAATGTCTATGAGAAAAAATTTAGACGGGGTAGAGCATATTGCATTTTGGAGAAAAAACCTCTTGTCATACAATTTCACTTTGATAATCTTTTGGCATTGTCTGCAAATCCAAAAGAAGATCCAGTAGTGATTCTAAAACAGATCACTCTAAAGTCCAGAAAATATTTCTGGCTAAAGTAGATATGGTTCAGATTATTTATTCTGAATTACGACAATGATCAATCCCCCCACATAAAATCGGTATTGATTCCAATTGGTTTTACTGCTAAAGATTTGGTACTTGTGGCAGGAATCGTATGTATTTTCATTGGTTTTTCAAGCAATCTGGATAACATAGAAAAAATGATATCAAAAATGCCGATAATGTATCACAAAACATGATAAAAAATTAGTTTAAGGCACTACGTTAAGAATTCCCTTCATTGTATCTGGGTGATATTTACAATGATATTCAAAAACGCCGGTTCTGGTGGGTTTAATTTTTAGTTTGCCCGATGAACCAGGTACAATATCCTTACTCTCTAGAATTATTTTTCCTTTTTGACCTATTATGAATGCATGATTTGTGTCAGTTGGATTTGTGAACGTTATGGCATTAGTCATATTTAGTGTGAGCGTTATTGCAGGGTTAGTTTCATTGGAGATTGACCAAAGATACGCTTTGTCTACTTCTTTTACTAAAATCTCAATTTGGCTAGCGGTTGTAGTAGTAGTTTGTTCGGCAGATTCATTTTGTTCTGTTGTTTCAC
>JAEMQG010000137.1 GCA_022758935.1 Candidatus Nitrosopumilus sp.
CCTATATCATTCATGATAATTCCCAGACTAAGTTTTTCGTTTTTCTGGATAAATTTGTCCATAACTGCAACCTGTTCAGTATTAACAAAGTCATTTTGAATGTCATCAAACCTGAATATGACACAATTACACGCATTTGGAATTAAAGCACTTGCAGGAGTTGGAGTAGTAATTATTCCAACAATAAGAAGAGAAGCTAAAGTGATACATGAGATCTTGAAGCAATTAGAATTAAAAAAATTTGTAAAATACTTTGAATGTGATGTCAATGTGACTTGTGCTATTTTTAGAGTATATAGATTTCATGATTTTGTGTGTAGCTTTTCAATGTGACAGAGTTTGAAAAAATAATTCATTTTAAATCAATTGTATTTTTTTGCAACATAGTTATAAAATATTTAATTCTTTTAAAAAACTGACATGAAAAAATATTTGGAGAATTTTAGGATGTAATGTATAAATTTCAATACTGAAGAATTTTAATTTTTTCCACCTACAAGAATTAGATGAATTTAGTTTTTCAGTAATGAGACGGTTAATGTTTTAAATTCTAATGATTTTATTTTAGGTTATATTTGTACGAACCAGTCTGATCCAAAAAAATGTTTTGTATAACTTGTACCACATGATGTTCAAATAAACATCAAAATTACTCATCACCAAGAATAGCCATCACATCTTGCAGTCGTTGAGGATTCAAAGCATATTGAGGACCATACGATGTAGGGTGTTGCAAAATGAAATTCTCCTTTATCAATTTTTTTATCTTTTTATCTATATCTCCTTTAAGATGAGACGGAAATCCACGTTTTAGATCTTCCAAGCCCAAGTGATGTCCACCAATCCTTTTGTCATAGAATAGTTTTCTTAGAATCGCTTTACTGGTTTTGTCATCCACTGATTATGATCATAGACAATTCATTCAAGTATTATGTAATTTATTACCCAATAATAGGTAATTATATTAAATAATAGTTATCATAAATATAGCAACTGTGACTATGATAAAAATGAAAAAAGCAGTAGAGATTGGCCCACTAGAGAGCGTGTTTCCAGGAAGTACTTCTAAAATATTAGATTTTCTTTGCGTCTTTAAGGATTGGGACTATTCTGTATCAGATATTGCAAAAAATGCAGGCATTTCCTTTAAAACTGCCTTGCATGAGATTAAGAGTTTAGAAGAGCAGCAGGTATTATCTAAAACAAGAACCGTGGGAAAAGCTACGATGTACAAGCTGAATCTTGAATCAAAACAAGGATTTCATATTGACAAATTGGCATTTGAGATTGCTACAAAGAGAGCACTAGAATCAATCAAAAAAATTACTGCATAATTTTTAAAATCATAGATTTTATTCAACACCAGTAAATTTTTTTATGTTTTGATGAGACATTCTTTTTGAGATATCATATTACCCATTTTTGTGTAGCTACTATGGTGAATAGATACTTAATTATTAGTGCTTTTAAGAAAACAAAAAGAAATTAGATGAAAAATATTCTAGTGTAGTCCTATCTTTACTGTGGTTGTACTTCCTGGAGTTACTGGAACAAATTCAAATCCTCCATTTGCAGTAGTGATTGTGGTAAATCCTGAAGGTAAGACGGCTGCGTTGATTTGTGTCAGTACTACATCAGGGATTAATCCGCTGTGAGTTGTGATTCCAGGGTTGCTGATCGTAGTATTGGATGCGATATCTGTTGCAGAGATTGCCAAAGTTTGTACGTAAAATCACATTGCACCTCAACGCACATAATTAGAGTAATACATCCCAAAAAAAGTCTCAATCTTGGCATCACAATATCAAGTGATGATTAGATATCATGATTAATTTTTTGATAGAAATTTCATATCCGTCTTAATCTGTTTAGTTGTAAATTCATCATTTATGATTTCCTGTACTACACCCCAATCTACTTGACTCAATCTATGCATGGCAATATTTTTGAGATCCTCGATGTCTTGATCCCTGGCTGCCTTATGTTTTGCAATTATTAGTGATTCTAGTCCTAGTACTCGTATTTCTCCTTTATTTTTTATAGTGAATTTTTTTGAATTTTCTATTATTTTATCTAATGAGACACCTGGAATTCCTCTGGTATAGATGTCAATTTTGAATCCTCTTGGGGTAAACCAAGGCTGTTTTCCGGTCATAGATTTATGATAATTTTTTGAGATTAATTCGTCATCAGGAATTTGATTCTCTACTACAAAATCAATGTCCCTAGAGTCTCTGGTATTTTTTGTGTGCATGTACGTTGCCAATGCACCAATGAATATGACATCGCCTAATTCTTTTGTAATCTGAAGTGCTTCATTAACTAGGTTGTTCAACTTGTAGTTTGCATGTCATCTTGTACTTTTAGAATATCTTGTATGTTGAATCGTCCTTTGATGTCAAATTGTTCACCATACTTTAATTCAATTGCAATAGCATCAAGAATACTACGTCCTCCCTTTGCAATACAATCTAGATATACTTGCTCTATGTCATTTTTGATATCAGAGTGTTTTTGGAGAAGAACTATGTGTCCTTTTGTTCCTTCACTAAAATCATTATTTTTTAGAAATTTAGCAGTTTTTTCAATATCAGTTACATATACGTAAAGATCCAGCGGTGTCTGAAATTTAGTAACATCCCAAGCTCGATAATCAAGTGTGATAAATGATTCATCTGGAAGATTGTTTTTTACAAAATTAATATCAGAAATATGATACCTTCTTCCAAATCTTCTAGCATTTTTTAGAGCAATTAGAGATGGAATTAGTTTTTCTAAAATATGCATCGGCTGCCTTGCAGCTCTGTTAATTTGGAATTGACTACGATAAACAGTGGCAAGACCTAGATTTTCTAATAGATTTAATCGCCTATACGCTGTAGAAATAGAACCTGCAATTGGTACTGCGTCATCTTTTACACTATAAGATATCTTTGGTGCCAGCTTGGAGGCAAATCTAATTCCTGATTCAGCAGTGGACATTATTTCTCTAATTGTTGGCATACGTGTATTATGTATGGGCTATATTTATATAGTTCTCTCAATTATGATATAGATATACTAGAATTATCCAAAAACAGTTTCTAAATTAGTTATGAGAAAGTTCTACCAAGTCCAATATTCATAAATTTTTATTTTATCTTTTGATGAAACATTCTTTTTGAGATATCACATCATACAGTTTTTGTGTAGAGTAAAAATGACAGATAGACAACCGCAAAAAATGTTTCAATACAAAAACAGAGACTAGGAATGCTGTAAAATTCTTTAATGGAGTCCTATTTTTACTGTGGTTGTACTACCTGGAGTCACTGAGACAAATTCAAATCCGCCGTTTGCAGTAGTGATTGTAGTAAATCCTGAAGGCAAGACGGCTGCGTTGATTTGTGCAAGGACTACATCGGGGATTAATCCGGTATGAGTGGTCGTTCCAGTGGAATCAGTTGTTTTTACGTCTGCCTGTGCAGTGAGTAACTCAAATGTAAATACAGTAGCACCTTCCACTCCTGACTCGCTGATATCTCTGATACCATTACTGTTGGCATCATTGAACACACTAATTATGATCGTTCCCTGCTCGGGTGCAGTTACTGGCTTTAGTGCAAAGTTTACAGTTGATGTACTACCTTGACTCAAGATTGGATAGTTGTAGGTGAAATGTCCTGTGGATGGAATGTGTCCTGCTGGAATTGGTGCTGCTTGTACCAACACTACATCAGGCAGTATGCCAGTTGCAGTGTATACACCATTGACATCAGTAAGTACTGTGGTTTGAGTTAATGTAAGGAAATCTACAACAAAGACTTGGACTCCGGCTAGTCCTGGTTCTATTCCATCCTGGACTCCGTTGTCATTTGTATCCTCAAAGACAGTTCCACTAACGGTTGAACTGTTTCCCAGAGTGATTGGTGTAAGTGGAAAGTTGACCGTATTAGTTGATCCGCCAACTACTGTTGGTCGAGCATAGGAGTAAAATCCTGTGGATGGCAAGTGGTTTTGTGGGACTGGTGCTGTTTGTACCAAGAGTGTGCCAGGCGTTATACCAGTAAATGTGTAAGAGCCAGATGAATTAGTAGAGAGATCATGGCGGGTACCAATGCCATCAACTAGGATTACAGTTCTGTTGAATATCCCCAATTCACCACCGTTTTGTACACCATTGCCATCTGTATCGGCAAATACTGTTCCAGATATGGTTGCAGATAGGCCATTATCAAAAGTGACAGCTAGCTGCGTTGCTGCAGCGTTACCGTTTCCTGCTGCATCAGATGCAACACTTGATGCCATGTTGATTGTGATTGAACCGGTGGTTGGAGTGACATCAACTCTGTAGGTTGTGCCATTTACGGGTACAAAGTTACTAGTTGTTCCACCTACTACGGTATAGTCAGTAATGGTAACACCGGTTACAACTTC
>JAEMQG010000162.1 GCA_022758935.1 Candidatus Nitrosopumilus sp.
CAGGAATGTTTGCATTAATTCCTGCCTTGTTTACAATTTCTTTTTGTACTGATAGTACAGATTTCATTGTATTTTCACAGGTTTGGATGCATTGATGTTGTAGGTCGGTAATGGATTGGTGGTATTTTGGTACTTCTCTATTGATAGTAGCAAAGCTGCTAATGATGTTTTGTTCATATATGCCAAAGACATCTTTTGTATCTAGAGTTTTACTCATAATCAAGATTAATTATTTGGTTATATATACATTGGTAATAATTGGTAATAGATGGTAATGGATGGTAATAGTTTGTTATAACTACCAATACTTATAAGTGAGAAAAAATGGATCGTCACATGACAAATTACAGAACAAGTATGCAGATAATATCTGATCTTCTTAGTGCTACAAATGACTCTGGACAAGAAGGAATTAAGACAACACGATTGCTGACAAAGGCAAATTTATCACATTCAAGACTATCAAAAATTTTGGATACTCTTACAGGTTCTGGTCTAGTAAACAAAATAGAATTTGATGGCAAAAATACAATTGTAATAACTGAAAAAGGAAGACAATATCTAGAATCTTATTTAAAATTCTCGAGCATTGCCGAATCCTTTGGATTGGAACTCTAGTCCCATGTTTATCCTGAAACTAGGGCGTGTATATAGAAATCATCCATTGTCCTTTTATCTAAAAATGAGAAACATGTTTTTGAGAGAAAAGGAATCCAAAATGACACATGGAAAAAGCATACTTTATCACTTGCAGATCTTAGATCCCGCATTAGATGATTCAATATCTGATGACGGTTTTTACTAGGAAATTTCTAATGAGTATTTACAAGAATAAACACGTCTGTTAAATATGCCCTTTCCTTATCACAGTGGACACAGTTTCTAAAGGCAATTTTCATGCTTTTCTTTACAATCTAAATATCCTCTAGAATTAACCATTCTTTATCCAATTAACTTACCTTGGGATCTAAATTTTCTATTAACTTAAGGATTTAGCAGAGCAATTTTTTGCAGTAATTCAGTTCTCAATTCTCTTGCAACCCTTCTAACAGTAGGTCTTGGAACACCAAGTTGATCTACGACTTTGGTATAGATATCCTGTTTGTCAGTTACTCCATTATCAAGATAAAAATTAATTGCCTCTTTAATGATAGTGCTCTGGTTTGTACGATTCAACAGACTCTATATTTTAGTTATTCTATATAAGATTATAAATTTCATCATCAATGTAACATTATTTTATGACACTTATTCACATTTACACTCGAAAAGAATTTAGAATCTATTTCACAATAACCTGTTCCATTATAATTGAAAATCCATGCATTGAATCATGATGCTTACCTGTATTGCAGAAAGAACCTAAGATATGATGTGGCTAGAATAATTTACGATAACTATTATCATAATAATGCCTGTTTCATGTTGGCATATTTAGTAAAATTAGAGAGATTCTTTTAATTCATTTAAAATATTTTTGATATTCTTGTTCTATACTGCTTGGAAATTTCATTATTCCTCGAAACCAGCTATTGTATTCAGTCATCTGTGATTCGCTCCAAGTATGATTTTTAACATCGAAATATAGTTTTTCTTGCTTTTTAAGTAGATCCTCAAGAGATTTTTTGTAAGTTTTTTCATCCATGATTCCTTCTCCAAAATTCTTTTTTGTATTATCGAATTGCTCATTAATTTTAGAAAGCCTATCTTTGAATGATTGTGGCTCAGGAATAGAACCTATATTGTAAAACCCAAAATACCACATTACACCTATAATGATTCCAATAATTATAATTGCAATTACAAGTTTCATTATCCCTCTAAATTTTGTATTCAATTAAGCATTTGGGAACAGAGTTTAGAATATGGAATCATTTTCTAAGAGTTTTGAGCATTATGTTTTTTACCGATATGTTTGGGCGATTCTTCATTATTTTTAAATAATGAGTTACAATATGGGCATTTACTTGTGTCATCATTTATTCTAAATTTTGGATTTACTTGATTTAAAAAAAGAGATCAGAATCTAATTTCTTTTCTCAAACTAAATAACATCGTCAGAAAACCTGCCATGAAAATAATTAAGCCTTCAAATCCAATATCCAAATTCATAATATGCGTACCATGATTAATAACTAAAATTCCTATTGCAAGTATAATTCCCCCAACAAGCGCTAATTTGGGACGATTTTTTCCTTTGATATTGTCATATCCTACATCTCTGTTTTTATTTCTTAGATGTTTTTGATAAAATCCCATGATTTTTTACATTTTATATTAACTTAAGACCGTGTATGTAACATTAATCACTTACATTTGTCACAAATACGGGTAAATCACTTAACGCTAGATCCATTCTTTTGATATTTTCATTACAGAATAAATCATATGCCTTTAGAGCAGTTGGCAACCCCTTTTCTCCCATTGCTCTTGAAACTTGCACAAATTCTTCTCTAGTTTTGACCTCTGGGATGTAAGACATGCCTATTCTAAGTATATTGGTGGTTATAAGAAACATAGTCTGAGATTTGTTAGTATTCATTCATTAGAAAAATAAAGATCCTAATTCCATAGCAATACATGTCTAAAGATATCACTGCTGAGGACCGTGAACGAATAACTATGCTCCAACTTATTTCAAGCTCAAAAAATGAATTCAAAAAGCTTTCACTAGAACAATTAAGAAGAATGCAAGAATTAGTTGAGAAAAAAGATTACAGCCATGACAAAAAAGCCCATAAATCAAAAGTTAAACTATTAGCCAAAATCAATCTCCGAATTTATGAGCTAGAAGAAGGTAAGGGAATCTTTTACTAATTTGTGCCAATTAGGTACAAATACCAATAGGAGTGTGTTTGATTGTGAAAGAAAATAGTTTGATAAATGAAACCAGTCCGTATTTACTTCAACATGCACATAACCCTGTTTATTGGTATGCTTGGAATGAAGAATCTCTGAAAAAGGCAAAAGATGAAAACAAGCCAATCTTTCTTAGTGTGGGGTATAGCGCTTGTCATTGGTGTCATGTCATGGCACATGAATCATTTGAAAATGAAGACGTCGCAGAATTTATGAACGAACATTTTGTAAACATCAAAGTTGATAGAGAAGAACGACCTGACATTGATGATATTTATCAAAAAGTTTGTCAAATAGCAACAGGGCAGGGTGGTTGGCCTTTGAGTATTTTTCTTACTCCTGATCAAAAACCATTCTATGTTGGCACTTATTTTCCTGTTTTGGATTCTTACGGTCGTCCTGGGTTTGGAAGTATTACTAGGCAATTAGCACAAGCTTGGAAAGAAAAACCAAAAGACATTGAAAAATCGGCTGATAATTTTATTGGTGCATTACAAAAAACAGAGACTGTGAAAGTTCCATCAAAACTAGAAAAAACTATTCTTGATGAGGCAGCTATGAATTTATTTCAACTTGGAGATTCCTCGTATGGTGGATTTGGTTCTGCACCAAAATTTCCAAATGCTGCTAATGTATCATTCTTGTTTCGATATGCAAAACTCACTGGGCTTTCAAAATTTAATGAATTCGCGCTTAAAACTCTAAATAAAATGGCTAAAGGCGGCATATTTGATCAAATTGGTGGCGGATTTCATAGATATTCTACAGATGCTAGGTGGTTGGTTCCTCACTTTGAAAAGATGCTTTATGATAATGCCTTGATTCCTGTAAATTATGCTGAGGCATATCAAATTACAAAAGATCCTTTCTATCTTGAAATCCTGAATAAAACACTAGATTATGTATTGCGAGAAATGACGTCAAATAACGGCGGATTTTTTTCCGCATATGATGCTGATTCAGAAGGCGTGGAAGGAAAATTCTACGTGTGGAAAAAAAGTGAAATCAAAGAGATTCTTGGAGATAACGCTGATCTATTTTGTCTATACTATGATGTAACTGATGGCGGCAATTGGGAGGGTAACAGTATTTTGTGCAACAACATCAACATCTCTGCAGTTGCATTTCATTTTGGCATATCTGAAGATAAAATTAGAGAAATTCTTGTCAGTTGTTCTGAAAAATTATTGAATGTTCGCTCCAAAAGAGTTATTCCTGGACTTGATGATAAGATTCTTACATCTTGGAACTCATTGATGATCACAGCGTTTGCTAAAGGATTTCGTGTAACTGGTGAAACCAAATATTTGGATGCTGCAAAAAAATGCATATTTTTTATTGAAACCAATCTTCTCAATGATGACAAATTACTACGAACCTACAAAAATAATATTGCAAAAATAGACGGATACTTGGAAGATTATTCTTACTTTGCAAATGCACTGCTTGATGTATTTGAGATTGAACCTGACTCAAAATATCTGGATTTGGCTTTAAAATTAGGATATTATTTAGTCGATCACTTTTGGGATTCTGAAAGCAGCAGCTTTTTTATGACTTCTGATAATCATGAAAAATTAATCATCCGACCAAAGAGCAACTATGATTTATCATTACCGTCTGGTAATTCTGTTTCATGTTTTGTAATGCTTAGATTATTCCATCTAACTCGGGAAGAAAAA